>NZ_JBWKEE010000017.1:172210-183751 GCF_056435605.1 Streptomyces sp. NPDC043896 | reverse complement strand
CTCTCGGCGTGCCGGGCGGCAGCCCTCGTACTGGACGCACTCGGGCTTCCGCCCGGTGCGGCGAGAGCGCGTGCAAGGCGTCGCGGGGCAGACGGAAGTCTGACGACAGGCCCTAGGGGGCCAGCGGGGGCCGGTAGCCCGTGTCGGGACCTGACCGCTCCTCGGGCCGGTCCTCGCGGATGACCTCGCCCTGGACGACCTTGCCGTCGGGGTAGTGGATCCGGGCCTGGGTGAAGGCGTCGCCGAAGCCGCCCGGGGCGGCCGCGGCCATCTTCCGCTCCAGGGCCCGCTCGGCCCGGCGGCCCGCGAAGGCCCGCACGGGCGGCAGCAGCAGGAGCAGGCCGGCCAGGTCGGAGAGCAGTCCCGGCATGATCAGCAGCAGCCCGGCCAGCATGGTCAGGGCGTTGCCGGAGCCCTTCTGGGGCTGCGGTGCGGCCGGTATGCCGCCCGCCATCGCCTGCTCCTGGGCCTGCTGGAAGCTGCGCGTGAGGTTCTTGAAGGCCCGGCGCCCGGCCCTCTTGATGACCACCACGCCGAGCACCAGACCGCCCGCGATCAGGGCCGCCACGGTGAACCCGCCGGCCGCCCCGGCGACCAGGCTGAGCAGCCAGATCTCCAGGATCAGCCAGGCGGCGATGGCCAGGGGGATGAAGGTACGGGCGGGCGAGCGCCGCCGGGGGGCCGTCGAAGTGCCGGTCGTCATACCCCCCAGTGTGCCCGGACCCCGGTGAAAGCGGGCTCAGCCGGAGGTACCGGGCGACCCCTAGGGGTGTCGGGCATGATCCGCCGGACGCTCCCCGGGAGGAGCGGGGTCAGGAGGGGCGCTTGCCCGCCAGCTTGGCGGCGCGCTCCTTCAGGCCCCACTGGGTGACCCGCATCAGGGCTTCGACCACGATGTCCTTGCTCATCTTGCTGTCGCCGAGCTCGCGCTCCACGAAGGTGATCGGCACCTCCACGACGCGGAAGCCCTTGCGGACGGCGCGGCGGGCCAGGTCCACCTGGAAGCAGTAGCCCGCCGAGGCGACCTCGTCCAGGCCGAGCTGCTCCAGCGTCTCGCGGCGGAAGGCGCGGTAGCCGCCGGTCACGTCACGGATCGGGACGTCCAGCATCAGCCGGGAGTAGGTGGACCCGCCCCGGGAGAGGAACTCGCGGCTCTTCGGCCAGTTCACGACGCGGCCGCCCGGCACCCAGCGGGAGCCGAGCACGAGGTCGGCGCCGCCCAGGGCGGTGAGCAGCCGGGGCAGTTCCTCGGGCTGGTGGGAGCCGTCGGCGTCCATCTCGACGATGACGCCGTAGCCGTTCTCCAGGCCCCAGGCGAAGCCCGCCAGGTAGGCGGCGCCGAGGCCCTCCTTGCCCTTGCGGTGCATGACGTGGATGTGGTCGTCGGAGGCCGCCAGCTCGTCGGCGAGCTTGCCGGTGCCGTCGGGGCTGTTGTCGTCGGCGACCAGGATGTGCGCCTCGGGGACCGCGGCGCGGACGCGGCCGGTGATGAGGCCGATGTTCTCGGCCTCGTTGTACGTCGGAATGATCACCAGGGTGGTGCCGAGCGGTCCGTAGGTCCGCTGTCCGCCGTCGCTCACTGGTTCCCCTTGTGTGTTCTTCGTACATCCCGTCACAACGGGACGATTTTAGAACAGTCGGCGACCGGGTCCGGCGGTCCTTCGGGCCGGACCGGCTCCCGCTGGCCGCGGGCCGCCGTGACCGTTGTCTACTGGGCCGCCGGGCCCGGTCCGGGGCCACCCTCCCCCTGCGCACGCCGGGGGCGTCCCCACCGGCGAAACCTTCCCTCGCCCCGGGGCGCGGGCACGCCGGGCGGACGGAACCGTCCGCTGGGGACGTCCTGTGGTGGACCCGGCCGAACCTATCCGGGACGGGCCGCCGGTACCTCACCGATGCCCGGTGGATCACCCCTGTGGGCGTACGAATACCTCCCGGCCGCCGACCACCGTCGCCAGGCACACCGGCAGGGCCCCGCCCGGGCTCAGGTCGGGCAGGCCGGGCGTCCCGGAGCGGGGGTCCGTGGACCAGCGGGCGACCCGGTCGTCCGGGGCCTGGACCACCAGCTCGCCGGTCCGCCAGACCGCGTAGTCGGCCGGGGCGCCGGGCACGAGGACGCCCGCGTCGTCGCGGCCCAGGGCCCGCCAGCCGCCCCGGGTGTGGGCCGCGAAGGCGGCCCGTACGGAGATCCGGTGCTCGGGGGTGCGGTGGAAGGCGGCCGCGCGGACGGTGCCCCAGGGGTCGAGCGGGGTGACCGGCGCGTCGGAGCCGAAGGCCAGCGGGACACCGGCCTTGAGCAGGGCCGCGAAGGGGTTCAGCGTACGGGCCCGCTCGACGCCGAGCCGGTCCGCGTACATGCCGTCCTCCCCGCCCCAGGCCGCGTCGAAGGCGGGCTGGACCGAGGCGGTCAGACCCAGCTCCGCGAAGGCGGCGATGGTGTCCGGGGTCATCATCTCGGCGTGCTCGACGCGGTGGCGGGCGGCCCGGATCCGGGCGAGGCCCACCTTCGCGGCGGCCGCGCGGACGCCTTCGACGACGGCGCCGACGGCCGCGTCGCCGATGGCGTGGAAACCGGCCTGGAGGCCCGCCTCGGTGCAGGCGGTGACGTGCTCGGCGACCTCGCCGGCGTCCAGGTAGCCCGTCCCGGTGTGCGGGGCGTCGGCGTACGGGGCGTGCAGGCAGGCGGTGTGCGAGCCGAGCGCCCCGTCGACGAAGAGGTCTCCGGCGGCGCCGACGGCGCCGAGCTCCCGCGCCAGGGCGAGGTCCCGGTCCGCCCAGTAGCCGAAGACCCGCGGCCCCGGGTGTCCGGCGGCCAGCGCCATCAGGCCGGCGAAGTCCTCGGCGGAGGAGATGTCGGGCCCGCCGCACTCGTGGACGGAGCCGATGCCGAGGGAGGCCGCCCGGTCCAGGGCGGCCCGCTGGGCCTCGGCGCGCTGGCCGGGGGTGACGGCGGCGAGCGCGGCCCGGCGGACGGCGTGGTGGTCGTCGCGGGTCAGCGGCTCGTCGCCGTGCGGGTGGACACCGGGTACGAGGTCCAGCAGGGCGGTGGTGACCACCGCCGAGTGCACGTCGATCCGGCTCAGGTACAGCGGGCGGCCCCCGGCGGCCTCGTCGAGCTCGGCCCGGCGCGGGGCGCGGCGTTCGGGCCACACGGCGGCGTCCCAGCCGTGCCCGAGGAGCACCCGGTCGGCGGGCCGCCGGGCGGCGTACGCCCGTACGAGGCCGAGGGCCTCGGCGAGCGAGCGGGCGCCGGTCAGGTCGAGGCCGGTGAGGGCGAGGCCGGCGGAGGTCATGTGGACGTGGGCGTCGGTGAAGGCGGGGGTGACGAGCGCCCCGCCGAGGTCGACGACCTCGTCCACGCCCTGTGCGAAGGCGTCGGCGGCGCCCTCGGATCCGACCCAGGCGACGTGGCCGCGCTCGACGACCATCGCGGTGGCGAAGGGGTCGGCGGGGCTGTGCACCTCGCCTCCGCGGAGGAGGACGGTGCGGGTGGCTGCTCCGGCGGCTTCGGCGGAGGCGGGGGTGCGGTCGGTCATGGGGACCAGTCTCGCCCCTGCGCCGGCCGCGGATTTCCCCGGGTGGGGGTGGGCGGGTGCCGGGACCGGAGTCGGCCGCGGGCCGCGGGGTGCCGCCGCACGGGACCGGATGTCGGCCGGAAAGCCGCTAGACGCGCGGTGGACGGGCTTCGTAGGGGGTGGAGAGGACCACTGTGGTGCGGGTGGAGACGTGGGCCAGGGCGCGCAGGCGGCCCAGGAGGTCCTCCAGTTCGAGGGGGGTGGCCACGCGCACCTTGAGGATGTAGTTCTCGTCACCGGCCACGCTGTGGCAGGCCTCGATCTCGGGCACGCCCGCCAGCCGGTCCGCGATGTCGTCCGGCGCGCTCGGGTCGAACGGCTTCACCGAGATGAAGGCCGTCAGGGGCAGTCCGACGGCCTCCGGGTCCACGACGGCCGCGTAGCCGCGGATCACTCCGCGCTGCTCCAGGCGGCGTACTCGCTGGTGGACGGCCGACGTGGACAGTCCGGTGGCCTTGCCCAGGTCCGTGTAGCTCATCCGCCCGTCCCGCACGAGCAGATCCACGATCTGGCGGTCCAGCTCCTCCATTGCGCTCATAGCCGCACAACCTATTGCCCCGAGCGGCTCCAGGCACAGCGGTGTCCACGCAGAAGTGGCACCTGCGGCGGGCATGTGACCAAAGCCACAGGCATGTACGGGCGTACATCCCGCTCTCGTGGTTACTCGTGCCGCGCGACGGGAAGTGCTTGGTGTGGCCGTGGCCGAAGTACCTGCCCGCCCGGCCCACCCAAGGGGGAGTACATCCATGCTGAACACCAAGCGCGCCGGTCGCACAGAACCGGAGCCCCTGGAATCCGTCGAGACCGATTACGCGGACGACGGGGAGTACCTCGAACCCGGCGACGCCGAGGACTTCGAGATCCGTCACGCGGTCTGCCCGGACTGCGGGCAGTCGATCGCCCTCGTCGCCGACGAGGAGCACCTTCCGCAGCACGCGCTGTGCCTGACCCCGTGGAACCCGTTCGGGCTCACGGTGTGCGCGGGCACCGGCCGGCCGGTCGCCGACGCGCTGCCGACGCTGGGCGCGCTCCTGCCCGAGCAGCAGGAGGCGACGCCGGTGGTGCACCTCACGCTGCCGCAGGGGCTGGACTGGCGGACGCAGCCGTTCTCGCACGTCGGCGGGCCGGGCTCGCGTCCCGTGCGGCTGGCGGCGGCCGCGCTGCCGAACAGGAGCGAGCACGCGCAGGCCGCCTGATCCGCCCGTTCTACCAGTACGTTCCCTGCACCATGCCGGCCAGGCTGGCATGGTGCAGGATGAGGCCGTCGGGGTCGGCTGGGACCTCCACCTCGCCGAAGTGGGCCTGCCGGTAGGCGATGCGCAGCATCACGATCCCGTGCCGCAGGGCTGCGTACAGGGTGTGGAACTCCATGTCCCGGGGGGTGTGCCCGGTGAGCTCGGCGTAGCGGCGCTCCAGGTCCTCGCGGCGCAGGAAGTCCGGCAGGCCGGGCTGGCCGAAGCCCACGGTGAGGTCCTGGAAGAAGCGGTGCAGGTAGACGGTCCAGCCGAGGTCGACCTCGCGCGGGGCGTAGGCCGCCATCTCCCAGTCGAGGACGGCCACCGGCCGGAAGCCGTCGTAGACGACGTTGCCGATGCGGGCGTCGCCCCAGTTGAGGACCGGTTCGCCCTCGTCGGCCGGCCAGAGTTCCTCCAGCCGGTCGAAGGCCCGTTCCAGCAGGGGTGAGCGCGCCAGGCCGGACACCACCCACGCGTAGTAGGCGCGCTGCGCGTCGACGTGGCGGCGCAGCGGGCTGCCCTCGCCCGGCGGGAGCAGGAACTCGGCTTCCTTCGCGGGGAACCGGTCGTGCAGCCGGGCGAGGAGGGAGATGCTCGCCTCCTGGAGTTCGGCGCGTTCGGCGTCGGTGGCGGAGTGCAGCCAGTTGCCCTCGTAGGTGTAGGGCATGACGTCGGGCGGTACGCGGCCCTCGGCGCGGGCCATCACGAAGAAGGGCGCCCCCAGCGGGGCGGGGTCCTCCTCCAGCCAGAGGACGCGCGGGACGGGCAGGTCGGTGTGTTCGGCGACCAGGCTCATGACGCGGTGCTGGCGGGGCATGTCGTAGCGGGGGAAGACGGTGTAGGCGGCGGGGTCGGCGGCCAGGCGCAGGGCGCAGGCGCGGACGGGGGCGTCGGGGTGCTCGATGTCGAAGAGCAGGGTTTCGCTGGACATGCCGTTGGAGCCGGGGACGGAGGTGTTGGCGACCTTCGCGCCGGGGAGCCTGCCGTCGAGCCAGGCTTCGAGGCGGCGGCCGAGTTCCTCGGGTTCGCGGGTGGAGGTGCGGGGACGGGGTGCCGTGGCCATGGATGACCCTTCCTCTCGGGGGCGAACGCGTCAGGGGGCGACGGAGGAGTAGTCGGCGAAGCCGCTGGGGTCGTGGCGGCCGAAGCTGCCGTGTTCGAAGATGCCGAAGCCGGTCCGCCCGTCGAGGGTGAAGCGGGCGGAGTGGTCGGTGACGCCGAAGGCGGCCATGGGGTGGGCGGCCGGGTCGGAGAGGTCGTACGTGCGGCGGTCGGTCCAGCCCCGGCCCTGCCAGGTGCCGTGCTGCCAGTCGGAGGCGGGCGGGTAGCCGGCGCCGACGGCGAGCGGGGAGGAGTTCAGGATCCGGACGCCGAGTTCGAGGGGTTTGCGGGAGGGGTCGGTGAGGTGGACGACGGCGCTCTCGGGGTGGCGGCTGCCGGGGCGGTAGCGGATCTCGGTGTGCGGCCAGCCGAGCTGGACGTCGTGGCGGCCGCTGTCCTCGGGGAAGACCTGGACCGCCTCGTTGAGGGTGCGGTGGCCGTCGGCGTCCTCCTGGGCGATGACCATGAGGAACCGGTCCTCGAAGCGGACGGGGATCCAGAGCCAGTGGAAGCCCTCGGGGCGCATTTCCTCGGCGGCGCGGCCGCCGTCCTCGCCGGGTATCGGGCGTACCCCCCAGCTGCGGTCGCGGGTTCCGGTCCACTCCCCCGGGGTGAGGGTGAACTCCTCGCCGCGGGCGCGGACGGTGCCGGTGACGCTGCCCGCCTGGACGAAGCGGCGGCCTTCGAGCATGAGGCGGTCGCCGCGGCGCTGGACGTGGTGGGGTTCCCAGACGGCGGGGAACTCGGCGGTCCAGGTGATGTCGTACGAGAGTCCGTGCGGGTCGGCCGGGTCGGGTGCGCAGCGGAGCGCGAGCCGCTTGAGCGGGACGTCGACGGTGATCGACAGGGGGCCCACGGAGAGGTTCATCCGGTCGTCGGTGAGGGCGTCGGAGGCGCGGACGGCGAGGAGTTCACCGCCCACGCGCAGGGTGGCGTACGCGTCGATGACCCCCGCGTTGGGGTAGACGCCGAGGCCGAGGATGAGGACGGCGCGGCCGGCGTGGTCGAAGACGTGGAAGATGCAGCGGTCGTAGGCGTTGCGGTCGCCGCTGACGTGGTGCTTCATCGACAGCGGGGCCTGGTGCACGGGGTATTCGTCGAGGGGGACGGGGCGGTCCGCGGGCACGGCAAACCTCCTGGGGCGCAGGGGCGGGCAGGGCTGCTGAGCGGATATGACGGTACGTCAGATATCCCGCTCGCGGCCAGAGCCCTGGCACACCCTGACAGCCCGGCACTCCCGGCCACCTCCGTGCGCCGTTCACCGGGACCGGCGCACCGCCCCGCGCGCGCGGGACGGCTCGAACGGATGGGCGCGGGCGGGAAGGGGTTACCGCCGCGTCGGATCCCGCGTTGGCGGTGCATGACCACCCTCGAAACGCCGTCGGCGAGAGCGGGGCGCAGGCGGCGCCCCACCCCGCCGGGTTACGAAGAATCGGTTCAGCAGGCAGTTCCGGAGCCGGGCCGGCAGCACGGCCGGCCGAGGTACCCCGACCCGCCCATCTACGGCGATCTGCTGGCCCGCTGGGCCGCCGACGGCCGCACGCTGCCGGGGCGGCGCGACCCGGAATGGTCCCGGATCGCCTCCTCCCCGATCTGGCCGAGCGGCCCGCTCTTCACCGGCCCGTGACCCGGGCCCGCTCCCGGGAACCGGGGAGCCGGGCCGGGGACGGCGTCAGCGGGTCTCGGGGCCGGCCAGGTGGCGGGCGATGACCATGCGCTGGATCTGGTTGGTGCCCTCCACGATCTGGAGCACCTTCGCCTCGCGCATCAGCCGCTCCACCGGGAAGTCCGCGGTGTAGCCGTAGCCGCCGAGGATCTGCACCGCGTCCGTGGTGACGGCCATGGCCGCGTCCGTGCAGAAGAGCTTGGCCATGGCGGCCTGCCGGGAGAAGGGCTTGCCCGCGTCGCGCAGGCGCGCGGCGGCGAGGTAGAGCGACCGGCCCGCCTCGATCTTGGTGGCCATGTCGGCCAGCATGAAGCGCAGCCCCTGGAAGTCGGCGATCGGGTGCCCGAACTGCTTGCGGCCGAGCGCGTAGGAGACGGCCTCGTCGAGGGCGGCCTGGGCGACGCCGATGGCGCAGGCGGCGATCCCGAGCCGGCCGGCGTCGAGGGCGGCCAGCGCGATGGTGAAGCCCTGCCCCTCCTCGCCGATCCGCCGGGCGTCGGGGACGCGGACGCCGTCGAAGTGCAGCTGGGCGGTGGGCGAGCCCTTCATGCCCATCTTCTTCTCGGGGACGGCCGCCGTCAGGCCCGGCGCGTCGCCGGGGACGAGGAAGGCCGTGATGCCCTTGGCGCCCGGGGCTCCGCTGCGCGCGAGGACGGTGTAGAAGTCGGCGACGCCGCCGTGGGTGATCCAGGCCTTGGTGCCGGTGATGACCCAGTCGTCGCCGTCGCGCTCCGCCTTGGTGGTGAGCGAGGCGGCGTCCGAGCCGGCGGCCGGCTCGGAGAGGCAGTAGGCGCCGAGCTTCCCGCCGCCGAGCATGTCGGGCAGGTGGGCGGCCTTCTGCTCCTTGGTGCCGTATCCGGCGAGGCCGTGGCAGGCCAGGGAGTGCACGCTGACGCCGAGGCCGACGGTCAGGCGGGCGGCCGCGAGCTCCTCCAGGACCTGGAGGTAGACCTCGTACGGCTGGTCGCCGCCGCCGAACTCGCCGCCGTACGGGAGTCCGAGCAGTCCGGACTCGGAGAGCAGGGTGAAGACCTCGCGGGGGAACCGGCCGGTCTCCTCCTCTTCGGCGGCGTGCGGGCGGATCTCCCGCTGGGCGATCTCGCGTACGAGCGCGAGGAGGTCCCGGGACTCCTCGGTGGGCAGCTGACGGTCCACCGGCTGCGGGGCGCGGTCTGTCATGGCGGCGCTCTCCTCCCTCGTCGGGCACGGCGGCGACGCGTGAGGTGTGGGACGCGCCGCCGGGTCTCGGTGCTCACAGCCGATGCTGCCCTTCCGGGTTACGGAAGGGTGGCTTCAGTGGCTGCGGCGGCTTGAGTATGCCCGATCAGGCGCTTTACGTCACCGGTACATGATTGCCATGATCATCCGGGCTGCTCGGAGCCCCCTCGGGATCCGCTGGAGGAGCGGGACAGTCCGGGACGAACCCCTCGATCACGCTCGGTTCCGCGTATGAGGGGGAGGCGAGCACGTCCCGCCGCGGGCCGTCCCGCGGGGTATTCGGCGCCGGTCCTGTCGGGCGCGGGCCCGGGTCTCGGTCCGGACGGGCCGCCGGCGGCGCCGGGCATCCCGCCGTGCGTTTTCATGACGCGGGTGAGGGCCGGGCGGGCGCCGGTCCCCCGGGCGTGATCGCCACCGAGGGGCAGCGGCCGGGGGCCTCGTGACGGCGGGGGTCAGAACCAGCCGACCTGGGTGACGAACATGGCCACGACGACCACCAGGGTCCAGCCGAGCACGTGCTCCAGCCAGGCGGAGTCTTCCTTGGGGCCGCCGGTGCCGACGAGGCGGCGGGCGCGGGCGGTGAGGGCGGCGGTGTGTGCGGTCATGCCGTCCAATGTGCCAGCGTTCGCGGCTTTCGCGGTATATGACGAGCGTCACTGGTGGCGCCCCTCACGCCACCGGGCCCCGGCGGCCTCCGATGTGCGGAGGTGCTGCCGGGGCCCGGCGGCGGGATGCGCTCCCGGTCAGGTCGTCGTGCGCTGACGTCCGCCCATGGCGACCATGGCCAGGCCCAGGCACAGCATGACCGCGCCGGTGATGACGTTGCTGACGACACTGCGGGTCGTGTCCATCTCACCGGCCATGACCCAGGGGGCCACGATCGTCCAGGCGCCGATCGCGACCGCCGTCCAGGCCATCGCGTGCGTGCGCTCGTACGCCGACCCCAGCCCGCCCATGCACAGGCAGAAGGCCAGACCGGCGATCAGGTTGTTGATGGCCAGCGGGCCCAGCACGCTGAACCCGGCTATCCAGGGCGAGGCCGCCAGGTACAGGCCCGTGATCAGGGCCAGTGCCTCCACGGCCTGCGCGGCGGGAGTGCTCGTCACCCGCTCGAACCGAGTCCGCATCTCGGCAAGGTCCGGGTGATGTTCGATGCTCGAATGGGTGGTCATGGTGGGCTGCCTCCTAGAGAAGCCTTATACGCCCTTTATGCCCATATTCCGCCCGTTAAGCCATTCGGACCAGCGGGCCTTTTCCGGAGCGCACGGAAGGGCGCGGGGGCCGGGCGCGGAAGGGTCCGCGCCCGTCTCACAGCACCCCCACCTCCCGCAGGGCCGCGGCCTGGTCCGCGCTCGGCCGCGCCGGGACGTAGAGGTAGCAGACGCCCCCGCTTCCCGAGACGGTCTTCCCGGCGGCGTTGCGGCGCTTGGTGCGCAGCCACACGTTCTCCCACTCCCGCCGCCTGTAGACGCGGCGGACGGACGGGTTGTCCGGCGAGTTCGGGTCGTTGGCGATCACGTCCCCGGCGGCGGTGAAGCCGATGACCGTCATGAGGTGACCCGCCGTGCCGTAGCCGGCGCCGGTGAGCTCCTGGGCGAGGAAGGACTGGGAGGTGATGACGGGGATCCCGGCCCGGACGAGGATCTCCAGGTCGGCGAGGGAGCCCAGCCGGGTCACCACCCCGGCCAGATCCCGGTAGGTGGCCGCGTACGCGGCGTTGAAGGGCCAGTTCCCGCAGCCCTTGTACGCGGCGTCGTACGTGGAGCGGGCCGCGTGGCAGATCTGGGGGTCCGCGTAGCCGGGGCTGACCCAGCCCAGGGAGGCGGCGCTGGGCTTGCGGCCCCAGTACTCGATCACCATCTGGGAGGAGGTGGGGCTGCACCAGGCCTCGCCGCCGTTGTCGTACTCGGGGTACCGGCCGGCGTGGACCTCCTGCGAGTAGCGCGGGACCTTCAGCTCGTGGGCCCGGCCCGAGGGGGCGGCGGCCGGGACCGTGAACCGGTCCGGGACGGCGGAGGCCATGGCCCCGGCCAGCCAGACCGTGGGGCCCTCGGCGGCGCCGGGCCTGCGGTGGAGGGTGAGGCGCAGCTGCCAGCCGGTGATGCGCAGGCCCCCGGCCGCGGCCGGGGCGTCCACGGCCAGGGTGTCGGTCCAGACGGTGGTCCGGCCGTCGGTCTGGCCGTCGACGGAGGTGCGGCGGATGTCGCCGTCCCCGGCGGCCCAGCGGCCCATCACGTACCAGGGGCCTCGCGTGCCGTCGCCGTAGGCGGGGCGCAGCTCGGTCTGGATCCAGGTGCCGGCGGGGGTGCGGGCGTTCCAGGAGGCGATGGCCTCGGTGGCGGGGACGGTGGAGCGGTGCACCGGGGAGGTCCAGGTGGCGTACTCCCAGGCGGACTTCCGGGCGGTGTGGGGGTCGGTGTACTCGGTGCGGCCCGCCGGGGTGGCGATCTCCAGGCCCGGGCGGGTTCCGGCGACGGCGGTGGTGCCGCGGTGGGTGCCTGACTGCCAGTCGGCGTACGCGTACCAGAACCGGTTGTCGACCGTCCGGGCCGCGGCCGCGCGGTCGGCGAGTCCCTCGGGGGCCTGCTCGGGGGCCCGGCCGGGTTCCTGTTCCGGGTGCGGCCCGGGGGCGGGGGGGGGGGGGGGGGCCCCCCGGGCACCCCAAGAAAAGCCACCCAAGAAAAGGGGCACGAAAGCGGAAAGGGAGAAGGCCAAAAAAGCACCCCGTGGCTTGTGTGTTGTCCCCTAA
>NZ_JBWKEE010000017.1:0-172200 GCF_056435605.1 Streptomyces sp. NPDC043896 | reverse complement strand
ACAGGTTTGGGCCCCTCGATTAAGGGCCAGGGTTGTTGGCTTGGTTTGCTTTGTTTGGTTTTTGTGTGGTGTTGTTTTTTTTTTCTGTTTGGGGGGGGGGGGGGGGTGTTTCTCCCCTCCCCCCCCCCCCGGGGCCGCCGAGGCCCGGCCGCCCGGGACGGTGGCCGCGGCGGCGGCGAGGGCGACGGCCAGCAGGGCCCTGCGTGGCGTGGGTGCGGTCATCGGCGTGCTCCCCCAAGGGGTCGGTCCGGCGGTTCGGCTGCTCCACCCTTCCAGTTCCCGGCCGTGCGGCGGCGAAGCCCGGGGCCGTGTCGCGGGCCCGTACCCTGGCCGGGTGGAGCCACAGCAGTCCCTTGAGTCGCTCGCGCGGGAGCTCGCCGCCCTGCCGCCCTCGCTCGGCCCGGTCCGGGTCGTCGGCATCGACGGGCACGCCGGGTCGGGCAAGAGCACCTTCGCGGAGCGGCTCGCCGACGCCCTGGGGGGAGCGCCGGTGCTGCACCTGGACGACGTGGCCGCCCATGAGGAGCTGTTCGACTGGACGGGGCGGCTGCGGGCGCAGGTGCTGGAGCCGCTCGCCGCCGGCCGGGCCGCGCACTGGGCACCGTACGACTGGGTGGAGCGCCGGTTCGGCCCGGAACGGGTGCTGGAGCCGGCGCCGGTGCTGCTCGTCGAGGGCGTGGGGGCCGGACGGCGGGCGCTGCGCCCGCACCTGGCGCGGCTGCTGTGGATGGAGACCCCCCGCGAGAAGTCCTGGGGACGGGGGCGAAACCGGGACGGGCACGAACTTTCCGACTTCTGGGACGGATGGGAGCGCGCGGAGCTCGCGCACTTCTCGGACGACCCTTCGCGCCCCTTCGCGGACACCTTGGTACACCAGAGCGGTACGGGATACGAGTGGACTTCCGGGGCTCCTGCGGCCCCGGGAAGGCCCTCTTCCGTCACGCGGCGTCACGGACTCCCCCAGGCCTGAGCGGAGCCGCGGCGACGGCCGTCCGGGGCTTCCCCGACCGGCTTGACCCGGGCCCGGGAACCGCCGTACGTTCTGAATGCGCGGTCTGCGAAGGCCGCCGCGGACACGAAGCCCCCGATTGTTCCCCCGTGATCGGGGGCTTCGTTCTGCCCCGGAGCAGCGCTTCACGCGCCACTCCGCCCACCGTTCCTCACCCTGAGTCACCCCGCTCCTCCGTGGCACGCCCACGACGCGTGCCCGCCGCACCCTGGGTAAGGTGCGTCACCGCAGGTACGATGCAGCCCTGATTTCATCGGCGGGGTCGACAACTCGCGTGCGCGACGCGGAGTTTGCCGCGCACCACGGGGCATGCTTGTGGGGGATGTGATGGACTTCGGCATGCCGGGCAGCGCACACGCTCCGGCCGAACTCGCCTGGCTGCGCGGGGTCGACGCCTGCACGATGGGCGCCTATCCGCAGGCGGAGGAGGAGTTCCGCACGGCCGTCGGGCTGGATCCCGCCATGGCCGACGCCTGGCTGGGACTGCACGCGCTGCGGGTGGACACCACCAACGCCTTATTGCGGATGTACGCCCACCGGGACCGCTTCGGCGAGCAGCGCGCCCGGCACCGGCGGACGCTCAACTCCTGGTACTGGCTGGGCTGGTGGGTGCAGCCGGTGCTGGAGAGCCGGCGGGACCTGCTGCTGGCCCACGCCTCGCACTGGCTGGACGGCCGTCACGTGCCCGAGCTGGACCAGGCGCTCGCCGCACTGCCGCCGGTGGACACCGATCCCCAGGTGCGGTTCCTGCACGCCTGCCGGGCGTACCTGGTGAAGGACTGGGAGCAGCTCGTACGGCACACCGAGCCGCTGGTGCTCGATCCGCTGCTGGGGATCGAGGCGGGGCTGTTCGGCGGGATGGCCCGGGTCCGGCTCGAGATGTACGGGCAGGCGGAGCCGATGCTGTCGGCGGCGCTGATGCGGTGCCGCAGCGAGCAGCCCCAGCGCAAGGAGCTGCGGTACTGGCTGGCGCGGGCCCGGGAGGGGACCGGCCGCAGCGCGGCGGCGCTGCCGCTGTACCGGGCCGTGCACCGGGTGGACCCGGCGTTCATGGACACCGCGGCGCGGCTGACGGCCATCGAGGACAGCACCGACCCGGACGACATGGCGGGTCTGGCCGACGCCTTCGGGTACGGGGGCTACGGCGGCCAGCTCAGCGAGGGCCTCGCCGGGCACTACGCGGCCGTCGCGCTGGGCGGCGGGGGCGGGGGCGGCGGCTCCGGGCCGGTCCAGGACATCGCGCCGGACGGGCAGGTGGACGCCGATCCGCCGACGCCCGGGGAGCCGCCCGGGACGGGCCGGCTGGAGGGCGTACGGCACCGGCTGCCGGTGCCCCCGCAGGGCGCGCCGCCCGGGCTGCCGGCCGGGCCCTCCGATCCGGCGCTGCTCGCCGAGGCGCTGGCGGAGCTGGAGCGGATGGTGGGCCTGGAGCCGGTGAAGCGACAGGTGAAGGCCCTGTCGGCGCAGCTGCACATGGCCCGGCTGCGGGCCGCCCAGGGGCTTCCGGTGCAGCCGCCGAAGCGGCACTTCGTCTTCTCGGGGCCTTCGGGGACGGGCAAGACGACGGTGGCCCGGATCCTGGGCCGGGTCTTCTACGCGCTGGGGCTGCTGGGCGGCGACCACCTGGTGGAGGCGCAACGGGCTGACCTGGTCGGGGAGTTCCTCGGGCAGACCGCCGTCAAGGCGAACGAGCTGATCGACTCCGCGATCGGCGGGGTGCTGTTCGTGGACGAGGCGTACAGCCTGTCCAACTCGGGCTACAGCAAGGGCGACGCGTACGGGGACGAGGCCCTCCAGGTGCTGCTGAAGCGGGCCGAGGACAACCGGGACCACCTGGTCGTGATCCTGGCGGGCTACCCGGCGGGGATGGACCGGCTGCTGGCCGCGAATCCTGGGCTGTCCTCGCGGTTCACGACCCGGGTCGACTTCCCGAGCTACCGGCCGGCGGAGCTGACCTCGATCGGCGGGGTGCTGGCGGAGGCGAACGGGGACTGCTGGGACGAGGAGGCCCGGGAGGAACTGCGCAGCATCAGCGGGCACGTGGTGGAACAGGGCTGGATCGACGAGCTGGGCAACGGCCGGTTCCTGCGGACCCTGTACGAGAAGAGCTGCGCGTACCGGGACCTGAGGCTGGCCGGGTTCGCGGGTGAGCCGTCGAGGGAGGACCTGGCGACGCTCCGCCTCCCGGACCTGATGCAGGCCTACGGCGAGGTCCTCTCGGGCCGCGGCCCGAGCCCCTCCTGACGCGCCCCGCGCTCCCTTCCCCCGCGCGCCGCCAGGGCGGCGCGCGGGGGAAGGCCGCTCAGACGCGGGCGTGGAGGCGGTGGGCCGGGTCGCGGACCTCGCCGACCAGCATCTCCAGGACGTCCTCCAGGGCCACCAGGCCCAGGATCCTGCCGGAGGGGTCGGCCACCTGGGCGAGGTGGGTGGCGTCGCGGCGCATCACGCTGAGGACGTCGTCGAGCGGCAGCGTGGAGCACAGCGTGGTCATCCGGCGCCACACCCGCTGCGGCACGGCCCGCTCGCGGTCCTCCAGGTCGAGGACGTCCTTGACGTGGAGGTAGCCCATGAAGGCGCCGCTGTCGGAGCGGACGGGGAAGCGGGAGTAGCCCGTGCGGACCGTCAGCTGCTCGATCTGGCGGGGGGTGACGGCCGGGCCCACGGTGACGAGGCGGTCGCGCCGGAGCAGGACGTCGGTCACCGTCCGGCTGGCCAGTTCGAGGGCGTCCTCCAGGCGTTCCTGCTCGACCGGTTCGAGGAGTCCGGCCTGCCGGGAGTCCTCGACGAGCCGGCCCAGCTGGGCGCTGGTGTAGACGGCCTCGACCTCGTCCTTCGGTTCGACCTTGAACAGCCGCAGGACGAGCGCCGCGCACGCTCCGAGCGCCGTCGTGACGGGGCCGCAGAGGCGGGCGAAGGCGACCAGTCCGGGGCTGAACCACAGGGCGGTCCGCTCCGGGGCGGCCATCGCGAGGTTCTTCGGGAGCATCTCGCCGATGACGAGGTGGAGGAAGACCACCGCGGACAGGGCGACCACGTAGCCGAGGGGGTGGATCAGTCCCTCGGGCACGTGCGCGGCGTGGAAGACGGGCTCCAGCAGCCGGGCCACCGTGGGTTCGGCGACCGCGCCGAGGGTGATCGAGCACAGGGTGATGCCGAACTGGGCGGCGGCCATCATGCGCGGCAGGTTCTCCAGGCCGTGGAGGACCTGGCGGGCCCGCTTGGACTCCTTGGCCAGCGGCTCGATCTGGCTGCGGCGGACGGAGACGAGGGCGAACTCGGCGCCGACGAAGAAGCCGTTGGCCAGGACGAGGAACAGGGCGAAGACGAGCTGGAGCGCGTTCACCGGGCGGCGCCTTCCAGCTGGGCGGCCGGATGGGCGCCTGCGGGGGCGGGCACGGCCGTGAGGCGGACGAGCCGGACCCGTTCGGCGCGGTTGCGCCGGACCTGGCGGACGGACAGCTTCCAGCCGGGCAGCTCGGCCCTGTCCCCGGGGGCGGGGATCCGGCCGAGGAGGTCGGCCACGAGCCCCGCGACGGTCTCGTAGGGCCCCTCGGGCACTTCGAGGCCTATCCGGCGCAGGGTGTGCACGCGGCAGCTGCCGTCGGCCTCCCAGGAGGGCCGGCCGTCCTCGGCGGGTACGGCGGCCAGTTCGGGGCCGTCGTCCTCCGCGAGGTCGTGCTCGTCGCGGACCTCGCCCACGAGCTCCTCCACGATGTCCTCCAGGGTGACCACGCCGGCGGTGCCGCCGTACTCGTCGACCACGACGGCCATCGGCTGTTCGCTGCGCAGCCGCTCCAGGAGCGGCTGCACCGGCAGGGAGCCGGGCACGAGCAGCGGGGCGACGCAGATGCGGCCGACGCTGGTGCGGGCGCGTTCGGCCTCGGGCACGGCGAGGGCGTCCTTGAGGTGGACGACGCCGGTGATCTCGTCGATGCGCTCGCGGTAGACCGGGAAGCGGGACAGGCCGGTGGCGCGGGTCAGGTTCAGCACGTCGGCCGCGGTGGCCGTGTGCTGGAGGGCGCTGACCTTCACGCGGGGGGTCATGACGTGCTGGGCGGTGAGCTCGCCCAGCGACAGGGTCCGGACGAAGAGGTCCGCGGTGTCCTGTTCGAGGGCGCCGGCCTGGGCCGAATGGCGGACCAGGGAGACCAGTTCGCCGGGGGTGCGGGCGGAGGCCATCTCCTCGGCCGGCTCGACCCCGAGCGCCCGCACGAGGCGGTTGGCGACGGCGTTGAGGCCGGCGATGACGGGCCGGAAGGTGCGGGAGAAGGCCTGCTGCGGACCGGCCACGAACCGGGCCACCTGGAGCGGGCGGGAGACCGCCCAGTTCTTCGGGACGAGCTCGCCGACGACCATCTGGACGGCGGAGGCGAGCAGCATGCCTATGAAGACGGCGATGCCGGAGACGGCTCCGCCGGGCAGTCCGGTGGCGGCGAGCGGCCCCGACAGCAGGGCGGCGAGGGCCGGTTCGGCGAGCATGCCGACCACGAGGGAGGTGATGGTGATGCCGAGCTGGGTGCCGGAGAGCTGGAAGGACAGCTCGCGCAGGGCGTCGACCACCGTGCGGGCACGGCGGTCGCCCTCGGCGGCGGCGCGCTCGGCCTCGGGCTTCTCGACGGTGACGAGGCCGAACTCGGCCGCCACGAAGAAACCGTTGGCGAGGATCAGTGCGAAGGCCGCCACGAGCAGCAGTAGCGGGATGGTCATGCCGCCGCCTCCGTGGGGAGGGCGGCGCGGGTACTACCGGACGATCCGTCCATTGCTGGAGGGAGTCACTCCTCTGGTCGCAGGTGCCCACGGGCCACGGGGTCCCGGGGCGGTGGGAGGGCGCACGGGCGCGCCCCGCCACCAGGGTAGTCATTGAGATCGCCGCCGCAATGGGACGCAGCGACGGGGCCCGGCGGGGTCAGTGGTCGTTTGCGCCGGTTCCGCGGCTTTCGGCGAGGGCGCGCAGGGCGCGGGCGTCGCCGATGGCGCGGGCCTTGGCCACGCCGGGCTGGATGCCGAGGACGGGCAGGCTGGTGCCGTCGCTGAGGTCGAGGAAGACCCACGGGTCGCCGGGGCGGAGGTTGACGCGCAGGATCTGCGCCCACTCCAGGCGGCGGGTGGTGGTGAGGTTGACCACGGTGACCCCGGTCTCGTCCGCGACCACCTTGGGGCGGCTGAGCAGGACGAGGACGGAGCCCATCATGGCCGCGGTGAAGACGAAGCTGATCCGCTCGCCGGGGCTGAGGTTCTCCAGGAGCAGCGCGATCGCCGTGATCGTGGCGAACATGAGGATCCCGACGCTCAGCAGCACCGCCCGGGTGCGGTTGGGCCGGAAGGTGACCGGCAGGGCGGGCGGTACGGGGTGGGCGGCGGACTCGCTCATGGTGCGCTGGGCCTTCTGGGGGTGACGTGCGGGGGGCGGCGCGGGGGTGGTGCGCCGTACGGGGGGGCGGGAGGGCCGGGGCGGGTCCGGGTGCGGACCCCGTCCCGGCCGGGTCCGTACTAGAGGCGGCAGGCGTGGATCGAGGTGGTGAGGATCGCGCGCGCGCCGAGCTCGTACAGGTCGTCCATGATCCGCTGGGCCTCCTTGGCGGGGACCATCGCGCGGACCGCGACCCAGCCCTCGTTGTGGAGCGGGGAGATCGTCGGGGATTCCAGGCCCGGGGTGAGGGCGACGGCGCGCTCCAGGTGCTCGGCGCGGCAGTCGTAGTCCATCATCACGTAGCTGCGGGCCACCAGGACGCCCTGGAGGCGGCGCAGGAACTGCGCGACCTTCGGGTCGTCGTTGTCGGCGCCGGTGCGGCGGATGACGGTCGCCTCGGACTTGAGGATCGGCTCGCCGATGACCTCCAGGCCGGCGTTGCGCAGGCTGGTGCCGGTCTCGACGACGTCGGCGATGACCTGCGCGACGCCGAGCTCGATGGCGGTCTCGACGGCGCCGTCCAGGTGGACGACGGAGGCGTCGATGCCCTGGTCGGCGAGGTGCTTGGCGACGATGCCCTCGTAGGAGGTGGCGATCGTCATGCCGCCGAAGTCCTCGGGGCCCTTGGCGGTGCCGGGCTTGGTGGCGTACCGGAAGGTGGACCGGCCGAAGTTCAGCGGCAGGATCTCCTCGGCGTTGGCGCCGGAGTCCAGCAGCAGGTCGCGGCCGGTGATGCCGATGTCCAGCTTGCCCGAGGCGACGTAGATCGCGATGTCCTTCGGGCGGAGGTAGAAGAACTCGACCTCGTTGTCGGGGTCGACCGTGACGAGTTCCTTCGACTCCTTGCGCTGGCGGTATCCGGCCTCATGCAGCATCGCCGACGCCGGTCCGGAGAGTGAACCCTTGTTGGGGACGGCGATGCGCAGCATGGGGCTTCCTTTGGTGCGTAGATGCGTACGGGTGTGTGGGCGGGGGCCCGCGGCGGAGGTCTCCGGCCTAGAGGTGCGCGTAGACGTCGTCGAGGGAGATCCCGCGCGCCACCATCATCACCTGGACGTGGTAGAGCAGCTGGGAGATCTCCTCGGCGGCGGCGTCCTTGCCTTCGTACTCGGCGGCCATCCAGACCTCGGCGGCCTCCTCGACGATCTTCTTGCCGATGGCATGGACGCCCTTGCCGACGAGCTCGGCGGTGCGGGAGGTGCTGGGGTCGCCGTTGGCGGCCTTGAGCTGGAGCTCGCTGAAGAGCTCTTCGAAGCTCTTGGTGGGTTCGTTCGCCATGATGCCCTTAGAGTACGGGTTCACCCGGGTCCCCCGGTGCGGGGGTTCACTCCGTGGACTACCGCCAGGGTTCGCTGACGGTGCGCAGGGTCATGGCGGTGGAGACGGCGGCGGTGACCGCTTCGTGCCCCTTGTCCTCGTTCGACCCCTCAAGTCCGGCGCGGTCCAGCGCCTGCTCGTCGTTGTCGCAGGTCAGGACGCCGAAGCCGACGGGGACTCCGGTGTCGATCGAGACCTGCACCAGGCCCTGGGTGACGCCCTGGCAGACGTAGTCGAAGTGCGGGGTGCCGCCGCGGATGACCACTCCGAGGGCGACGATGGCATCGTAGCCGCGCCCGGCGAGCACCTTGGCGACGACCGGGAGCTCGAAGCTGCCGGGGACGCGGAGCAGCGTGGGCTCGTCGATGCCGAGCTCGTGCAGGGCCCGCAGGGCGCCGTCGACCAGACCGTCCATGACCTTCTCGTGCCACTGGGCCGCGATCACGGCCACCCGGAGGTCTCCGCAGTTCTTCACGCTCAGTTCGGGTGCGCCCTTGCCGCTCACAGCTCTGCTCCTCGGTGCTTCGGTTCCGCTGGTGTGTACGAGTGGTGTGTCTGGTGGTTACTGGTTGCCGCAGGCGGAGGTGGGTACGGCACCCTCCAGCCACGGCAGGTCGTGGCCCATCCGGTCCCGCTTGGTGCGCAGGTACCGCAGGTTGTGCTCGCCGGCCTCGACGGGCATGGGCTCCCGGCCGGCCACGGTGATGCCGTGACGGACGAGGGCGGCCGACTTGTCGGGGTTGTTGGTCAGCAGCCGGACGCTGCGGACCCCGAGGTCGGCGAGCATCTGGGCGCCGGCCCCGTAGTCGCGGGCGTCGGCGGGCAGACCGAGTTCCAGGTTGGCGTCCAGGGTGTCGCGGCCGCGCTCCTGGAGCTCGTAGGCGCGGAGCTTGGACAGGAGTCCGATGCCACGGCCCTCGTGGCCGCGCAGGTAGACGACCACGCCGCGGCCCTCGGCCTGGATGCGGGCCATGGCGGCCTGGAGCTGGGGACCGCAGTCGCAGCGCTGGGACTGGAAGATGTCGCCGGTCAGGCATTCGGAGTGCATCCGGACCAGGACGTCCTCGCCGTCGCCGACCTCGCCGTGGACGAGGGCGACGTGCTCGACGCCGTCGACGGTGGAGCGGTAGCCGTACGCCGTGAACTCGCCGGCGGCGGTCGGCAGGCTGACCTCGGCCTCGCGGCGGACGGTCGGCTCGGAGGAGCGGCGGTAGGCGATCAGGTCCTCGATGGAGATGATCGTCAGGCCGTGCTTACGGGCGAAGGGGATCAGCTCGGGCAGCCGCAGCATGACGCCGTCCTCGCCGGCGATCTCCACGATGGCGCCGGCGGGGCGCAGGCCCGCGAGGCGGGCGAGGTCGACGGCGGCCTCGGTGTGGCCGTTGCGGACCAGGACGCCGCCGGGCTTGGCGCGCAGCGGGAAGATGTGACCGGGGCGGACGAAGTCGCCGGCCTCGGAGGTGCCGTTGGCGAGCAGGCGCAGGGTGGTGGCGCGGTCGGCGGCGGAGATGCCGGTGGTGACGCCGTGGGCGGCGGTGGCGTCGACGGAGACGGTGAAGGCGGTCTTCATCGACTCGGTGTTGTGCTGGACCATCTGCGGGAGCTCCAGGCGCTCCAGCTCGGGGCCCTCCATCGGCGCGCAGATCAGGCCCCGGCACTCGCTCATCATGAACGCGACGATCTCGGGGGTGGCCTTCTCGGCGGCGATGACGAGGTCGCCCTCGTTCTCGCGGTCCTCGTCGTCGACGACGACCACGGGGCGGCCGGCGGCGATGTCGCGGATGGCCTGCTCGACGGGGTCGAGGCGGAAGATCTCCTGGTCGGCCGCGTCCGGCACGGACTTGAGGATGGTGGTCATGCCGTTGCTCCTTCGAGGGCCGTGGCGGGGGTGGTGCGCGAGCGCTGGTACCAGTCGTACGCGCCCCACAGGACGAGCGCGAAGTAGACGACGTAGACGAGGCCGGAGAAGGCCAGGCCGCTGTTGAAGGCGAGGGGGACGCCGACGAGGTCGACGAGGAGCCAGGCGAACCAGAACTCGACGAGGCCGCGGGCCTGGGCCACCATCGCCACGATCGTGCCGACGAAGATGTAGGCGTCGGCCCACGGGCTCCACGACAGGTTCGGGTAGAGGGTGAACAGGCCGCCGACGGCGAGGGTGCCCACGGCCGCCCCGGCGAGCAGGAGGCCGCGCTCCTTCCAGGTCGCGGTGCGGACCGCGATGGAGCCGTCCTGGGCCTGCTGCCGGCCGAGCTGCCAGGCGCGCCAGCCCCAGACGGCGACGGCGATCACCAGGAGCTGCTTGCCGACGCCGCCCGCGAGGTGGGCGGAGGCGTAGGCGGCGACCAGGATCAGGCCGGAGAGGAGCTGGGCGGGCCAGGTCCATATGGAGCGGCGCCAGCCGAGGGCGAGGGCGGCCAGGCCCATCAGGTTGCCGATCATGTCGGACCAGATGACCTTCTGCCCGAAGATCTCGAAGGCCTGGGTGTTGAGCCAGGTCAGGGCGGTCACTGCTCCGTCTCCTTCGCGTGGAGGGGGTTCACGCCGGCGGCCAGCAGGCGCTCGACGTACTTCGCGAGGACGTCGACCTCGAGGTTGACCGGGTCGCCGCTCTGCTTGATGCCGAGCGTGGTCAGCGCGAGGGTGGTGGGGATGAGGCTGATGGTGAAGTAGTCGGCGGCGGCCTCGACCACGGTGAGGCTGACGCCGTCCACAGTGATAGAGCCCTTCTCTACGACGTACCTTGCGAGGTTCTCCGGCAGCGAGACCTTGACGATCTCCCAGTGCTCGGAGGGGGTGCGGGAGATGATCCGGCCGGTGCCGTCCACGTGGCCCTGTACGAGGTGGCCGCCGAGCCGGCCGCCGAGGGCCATCGGGCGTTCCAGGTTGACCCGGGAGCCGGCGGCGAGGGCGCCGAGGCTGGAGCGGTTGAGGGTTTCCTGCATGACGTCGGCGGTGAACTCGCCGTCCTCGGTCTCCACGACGGTCAGGCAGACGCCGTTGACGGCGATCGAGTCGCCGTGCTTGGCGCCTTCGGTCACGACGGGGCCGCGCAGGCGGAAGCGGGAGGCTTCGGCGAGCTGCTCGACGGCGGTGACCTCGCCCAGTTCTTCGACGATTCCGGTGAACACTCAGTGCTCCTTGGGGGCGTTGGCGGGGACGGCGGTGATGCGCAGATCGGTGCCGGTGCGGACGGCCTCGGTGATGTCGAGGCGGACCGCGTGGGCGATGTTCGTGATGCCGGCGCCGGCGAGGGCGGCGGGTCCGGCGCCGAGGAGGGCCGGGGCGATGTAGCCGACGACGCGGTCGACGGCCCCGGCCTCCAGGAAGGCTCCGGCGAGGGTGGGGCCGCCTTCGAGGAGGACGGAGCGCACCCCGCGCCCGTGGAGCTCGGCGAGGAGGCGGCCGACCGGGACGCGGCCGTCGTGCAGGGGCAGCCGGAGGACCTCGGTGGTGGCGGGCAGGTGCGAGGTGTCGGCGTCCTCGCCGGTGACGATCAGAGTGGGGCCGGCGTCGTCGAGGATGCGGGCGGTCGGCGGCAGGCCGGCGCGGGTGTCGAGGGCGACGCGCAGCGGCTGGACCGCGGCAGCGTTCCCGGCGAAGTCCCGTACCGCGAGGTGGGGGTCGTCGGCGCGCAGGGTGCCGCCGCCGACGAGGACGGCGTCGGCCTCGGCGCGCAGCCGGTGGACGTCTGCCCGGGACTCGGGGGAGGTGATCCAGCGGCTGCTGCCGTCCTCGGCGGCGCTGCGGCCGTCGAGGGTGGCGGCGTACTTCCAGGTGACGTGCGGGCGGCCCAGGCGTACGGAGGTCAGCCAGGCGGCGTTGCCCTGTTCGGCCTCGTCGGCGAGCAGCCCGGCCGCGGTCTGGATCCCGGCGGCGCGCAGGGTGGCTCCACCACCGCTGGCCTGCGGGTTCGGGTCGGAGACGGCGTAGACGACGCGGGCGATCCCGGCCTCGATGAGGGCCTGGGCGCAGGGGCCCGTGCGGCCGGTGTGGTTGCAGGGTTCGAGGGTGACGTAGGCGGTGCCGCCCCGGGCGGCGTCGCCCGCCGCGCGCAGGGCGTGGACCTCGGCGTGCGGGCCGCCGGCCCGCTCGTGCCAGCCTTCGCCGACGACGGCGCCCCCGGGGTCGGTGATGACGCAGCCGACGACGGGGTTGGGGCTGGTGGAGCCGAGTCCGCGGGAGGCCAGCTCGATGGCCCGGCGCATCGCGGTGATGCTCGGGTCGGGTGCTGCCTGCGCGGCGTGTGTCGCCACCGGGTCCTCCTGCCTCATCGGGCACGGACTCCGGGGCCTGTCGGGATACGACAGATGAAGCGGGTGAGCACACGCGGGGACGCCGAGGCCGGAGGTACGGTCCGTCCGGCACGTATCCGCTGGGGATGTGCCGATGGACCGCCGACGGCGGCGTACCGGTGACTGGCCCGCCGCGCACTGCCTCCCATCCGGACTTTAACCGTCGGTCCAGGAATTTCACCTGGTCAACCGGCCGCTGGCTGCGGACGGGTCGCGGACTATACCGCCGGTTCGGAATTACACCGACCCCGGAGTGCGCTGCTACTGGTACTAGGGCCAGTGTGCCACGGGTGATCGGCGGCCATGCGGGTGAGGCCCTGTGGCCTGGCTCACACGGGGGCCTTTCTCGAGCGACCCTATTGCGCCGCCGGTGTCCTGATCCCACCCGGCCCGGCTTTGGTCCAGACCTATTGACGGGTTGGTCTAGTCCTCTTAACGTTCCCTTCATCTTCCCCGGGAGCCGGCCTGTCGACGTGCGCACGTCGCGGGCCAACCAGCGCCACTTTTCTGCCTGTTGCCGCACTTTTGGCCCTGCCATCCTCCCCTCCCCAGGAGGCACCATGCCGTCCCCCACACGTATGAGAGCGATGCTCCTGGCATCCGGCGCGACGATCGCCGGACTGCTGGTCGGCGGGCTCTCGACCGGCGTCTCGCACGCCGCCGACAACGAGAGCTGTCGCCCGGACGGGCTCTACAAGACGACCGGCGTCGACGTCCCGTACTGCTCGGTCTACGACTCCGAAGGCCGCGAGAAGATGGGCGCCGACCACCAGCGCCGCGTCATCGGCTACTTCACCGGCTGGCGCACCGGCAAGGACGGCACGCCCGCCTACCTCGCCCACGACATCCCGTGGTCCAAGGTCACCCACCTGAACTACGCCTTCGCCCACGTCGGCGCCGACAACAAGCTCTCCGTCGGGTCGGACAACGCGAACAACGCCGCCACCGGGATGACCTGGCCGGGCGTCGCGGGCGCCGAGATGGACCCGGCCCTGCCGTACAAGGGCCACTTCAACCTGCTGAACAAGTTCAAGAAGCAGTACCCGAACGTGAAGACGCTCATCTCGGTGGGCGGCTGGGCCGAGACCGGCGGGTACTTCGGCGACGACGGCAACCGGGTCGCCTCCGGCGGCTTCTACTCGATGGCCACCAACGCCGACGGATCGGTCAACACGGCCGGCATCAACACCTTCGCGGACTCCTCGGTGGAGTTCATCCGCAAGTACGGGTTCAACGGCGTCGACATCGACTACGAGTACCCGACCACCATGAAGGACGCGGGCAACCCGCTGGACTGGCAGCTGTCCAACGCCCGCCGCGCCGGCCTGGTCAAGGGCTACGACGTCCTGATGAAGACCCTGCGCGAGAAGCTCGACCGCGCGGGCGCCGCCGACGGCAAGCACTACCTGCTCTCCGTCGCCGCCCCCTCCTCCGGCTACCTGCTGCGGGGCATGGAGACCTTCCAGATGCAGCAGTACCTGGACTACGTCAACATCATGTCCTACGACCTGCACGGCGCCTGGAACGAGTACGTCGGCCCCAACGCCTCCCTCTTCGACGACGGCAAGGACGCCGAGCTGGCGGCCGCCAACGTCTACGGCAGCGCCCAGTACGGGAACATCGGCTACCTCAACACCGACTGGGCCTACCACTACTTCCGCGGTTCCATGCCGTCGGGCCGCATCAACATCGGCCTGCCCTACTACACCCGCGGCTTCAAGAACGTGCAGGGCGGCACGGACGGCCTGTGGGGCAAGGCCCCGGCCACCAGCTGCCCGGCGGGCGCCGGTCTGACCAAGTGCGGTGACGGCGCGGTCGGCATCGACAACCTGTGGCACGACAAGGACGCCAACGGGGTCGAGTCCCCGGCGGGCTCCAACCCGATGTGGCACGCCAAGAACCTGGAGAAGGGCGTCGTCGGCGACTACGTCACCAAGTACGGCTTCCCCGCGAACACCACCCTGACCGGCAGCTACGCCCGCAAGTACGACTCCACGCTGGTGGCGCCGTGGCTGTGGAACGCGCAGAAGAAGGTCTTCCTGTCCACCGAGGACGAGCAGTCGGTAGCCGCCAAGGCCGACTACGTGGTCGACAAGGGCATCGGCGGCACGATGGTCTGGGAGCTGGCCGGCGACTACGCGTACAACGCGGCCAAGGGCCAGTACGAGCCCGGCGACACGCTGACCTCCCTGATGTACGACAAGTTCAAGGCCGCCGCCCCGTACGGCGCGAAGAAGGCGGGCTCCGCCCTGCCGGCGCAGGCCGTGGACATCAAGACGGAGTTCACCGAGTTCAAGCTGGGCGACTCCAACTACCCGATCACCCCGAAGCTGAAGATCACCAACAACACGAAGACCACGCTGCCCGGCGGCACCGAGTTCCAGTTCGACTACGGCACCTCGGCCCCGGCCAACGCCTCGGACCAGTCCGGCTTCGGCACGAAGGTGATCTCCACCGGCCACTCCGGCAGCAACGTCGGCGGGCTGAAGGGCGACTTCCAGCGGGTCTCCCTGAAGCTCCCGGCCTGGCAGTCGCTGGCCCCGGGCGCCTCGGTCGAGCTGGCGTTCAACTACTACCTGCCGGTGTCCACGCCCTCCAACTGGACGGTCAACATCTCCGGCACCGCCTACGCCCTCGCCGGTGACCTGGCGCGCGGCACCACCGTGGGCGAGCCGGGCGGCGGCAGCACCCCGCCGACCACTCCCCCGACCACCCCGCCGACCAGCCCCGGGACCTGCACGAGCCCGGCGTACGTGGCGGGCTCGATCTACAACTCGGGCAGCGTGGTCTCGCACAAGGGCCACTCCTGGAAGGCCCAGTGGTGGACGCAGAACGAGGAGCCCGGCACCACCGGACAGTGGGGCGTCTGGAAGGACCAGGGCGCCTGCTGATCCCCGGCGGTTGAGCGGGAGCGAGGACCCGGTGGCCCGGCGGCCACCGGGTCCTCGCGCGCGTACGGGACCCCCGGCGCGGGACTGTCACATTCCGGCGGGCCGTCCTGTCACCTGTGCGCAAGCACGCGACAGGGAAGGACCCCCACCATGAGCACGATCCTCGTCACCGGCGGCACCGGCACCCTCGGAGCCCCGCTCGTCACCCGGCTGCGCGAGCGGGGCCACGAGGTCCGGGTGCTGAGCCGGCGCTCCGCCGAGTACCCGGTCGACCTGCGGGACGGCAGCGGGCTGGACGCGGCGATGGCGGGCGCGCAGGTGGTGGTGCACTGCGCGAGCAACACGCGGGGCGGGGGCCGGGGCGACGACGCCGCCGCCCGGCACCTGATCCGGGCGGCCCGGCGGGCGGGGACCGTCACGAACCTGGTCTACGTCTCGATCGTCGGCGTGGACGTGATCCCGTTCGGCTACTACCGGATGAAGCACGCCGTGGAGCGGCTGCTGGAGGAGTCGGGACTGGGCGTGACCGTCCTGCGCACGACCCAGTTCCACGACCTGGTGGCGCAGGTGGTGGGCATGGCGGCGAAGCTGCCGGTGGTACCGCTGCCGAAGGGCGTACGGGTCCAGCCCGTCGCCGTCGAGGAGGTCGCGGACCGGCTCGCGGAGCTGGCCGTGCCGGCCCCCGCGGGCCGGGTCCCGGACATGGGCGGCCCCGAGACCCGCACGCTGGCGGAGTGGGGCCGCGCCTGGCTCGCGGCGGCGGGCAGCACGCGGCGCGTGGTGGAGGTGCCGCTCGCGGGCAGGGCGTACGCGGGCTTCCGGCACGGCGGGAACCTGGCCCCCGAGGGGGCGGTGGGCCGGATCACCTTCGGGGAGTTCCTCGGGCGGCGGGCCTAGGGGGTCTGTCGTCGCACTGCCGTCTTCCCCGGAGGCGACGACGGCGCTTCGACCAGGGCCCCAGGGGGCCGGCCATGATCCGTCGGGCACCCCTAGGGCCTGTCGTCGAACTTCCGTCTGCCCCGCGACGCCTTGCACGCGCTCTCGCCGCACCGGGCGGAAGCCCGAGTACGTCCAGTACGAGGGCTGCCGCCCGGCACGCCGAGAGCACGCACCAGACGCCGCGGGGCCGCCCTCCGGGCGACGACGGCAGTTTGACGACAGGCCCTAGCCGAACAGCGCGTCCTGTGCCGCCTGCCGGGCGGCCAGACGGGCGCCCTCCAGGACGGCCGGGCCGCCGAGGGCGGTGGCCCGGACCGCCGTGGGGACGGGGGTCAGGGCGGCCAGGCGGTGGGCGACGCGGGCGGCCAGGGCGGGGCCGCCCGCGCGGCCGAGTTCGCCGCCGAGGACCACGCAGCCCGGGTCCAGGACCGCGGCCACGGCCGCCGCGCCGAGGGCGAGCCGCTCGGCGAGGGCGTCCAGGAAGGCTTCCCCGGCCGCGCCGGCGACGGCCTCCTCCACGGGGCCGGTGAAGCCGTGCTCCGCGGCCAGGGCGGCCACGGCGGCCCGCCCGGCCAGGGCGTGGAACCCGCCGGCGCAGTCGGTGGCGGAGGGCAGCCCGGCGGTCCCGGGCACCGGCAGGAAGCCGATCTCGCCGGCCCCGCCGGAGGCGCCCCGGCGCAGCCGCCCGTCCAGGACCACGGCGGCGCCGACGCCCGCACCGAGCCACAGCAGCACGAAGGAGTCCAGGTCCTGGGCGGCGCCGACGCGCTGCTCGGCCAGGGCCGCCAGGTTGGTCTCGTTCTCCACCACGACGGCCGCGGGCAGCCGCTCCTGGAGGGCGGTCACCAGGTCCCGGTGCCAGGCGGGCAGCCCGGCGGTGTCGCGCAGCGCGCCGCCGGCCGGGTCGACCAGCCCGGGGGCGCCGACCACCACGGTGTGCAGTTCCCGGGCGCCGGCCTCCCGGGCCAGTTCCTCCAGCCGGGCCACGGCCTCGCCGACGGCGTCGACGGGCAGGGCCGCCCGGGTCAGGGGGTGTCCGAGGAGGTCGGTGACGACGGCGGTGGCGCTGTCCGTGCGTACGTCGAGCGCGGCGAGGTGGGCGCGGCCGGCGACGATCCCGTACAGGCGGGCGTTGGGGCCCCGGCGCTGTGCGCCGGACTCCCCCACGACCTCGATCAGGCCGGCTTCGCCGAGGCGTTCGACGAGGTCGGCGACGGAGGGGCGGGACAGGCCGGTGAGCCGCTTGAGCTGGGCCGCCGTCAGGGGCCCCTCCTCCTGGAGGAGTCCGAGCGCCAGCCGGTCGTTGATGGCCCGGGCCGTGCTCGGCGAGGCCGGGGACGGCGACGGCGCGGCCGGCGGGGCGGTGGGGGTCAGCACCTTGGCAGGGGTCACGGCGCCCATCTTAGGGAGATGCGTTCCACTAACTATCAGGCAGGCTCCCTGATAGTTTACGTCGCATGACCGGGGAACCCGACCTCAGCCCGGCGCGCCTGCGCCACGCCCGCTTCGCGATCGCCGCCGTCTTCTGCGCCCACGGCGCCGTGACCGGCTCCTTCGCCACCCGCATTCCCTGGATCCAGGAACACGCCCAGCTCGGCGCGGGCACCCTGGGCCTGGCGCTCGCCTTCCCCGCCCTGGGAGCGGCGTTCACGATGCCCCTGGCCGGGAGGATCAACCACCGCTTCGGCGCCCGCGCGGCCCTGCGCGGCCTGCTGGCGCTGTGGACCCTGTCGCTGGCGCTGCCGGCGCTGGCCCCAAACCTGTGGACCCTGTGCGGCGCCCTGCTGGTGTACGGGGCCACCGCCGGCATGTCGGACGTGGCCATGAACGCCCTGGGGGTGGAGACCGAGAACCGGCTCGGCCGCTCGATCATGTCCTCGCTGCACGGCATGTGGAGCGTGGGCGCGCTGCTGGGGTCGGCCGCCGGCACGGTCGCCGCGCACGCGGGGGCCGACGCCCGGCTCCACCACCTGGTGGCCGCGCTGGTGCTGACCGGGGCCGGGCTCCTCGCCGTACGCGGGGTGCTGGACCTGCGTGCCGAGCACGAGGAGGAGGCTCCTCCGCGTTTCGCCCGGCCCCCGAAGGCGGCCCTGCTGATCGGCGGGGTGGGCTTCTGCGCGGTCTTCGCGGAGGGGGCCGCCCTGGACTGGTCGGCCGTGTACCTGCGGGACGTACTGGGTACGGGTGCGGGCCCGGCCGCCGCCTCCACCACCGCCTTCGCACTGACCATGGCCCTGGCCCGGCTGGCCGGGGACCGGGTGGTGGACCGGTTCGGGGCGGTGCGCACGGTACGGGCCGGCGGGGTGCTGGCCGTCGCGGGCGGGCTGGTGGTCGTGGGCGTCCGGCATCCCGCGGCGGCCATGGCGGGCTTCGGGATGATCGGGCTCGGGATCGCGGTGGTGGTGCCGCTGGCCTTCGCGGCGGCGGCGCGCAGCGGGCCGGCCCCGGCGCAGGCGATCGCCGGGGTCGCGACGATCACGTACACCTCGGGGCTGATCGCGCCGTCGGCGATCGGGGCGGTGGCGGACCTCAGCTCACTGGTCGTGTCGTTCGGGCTGGTGACCCTGCTGGCGTGCGCGCCGGCCGCGGGGGCGGGCGCCCTGCGGACCGGGCGGACGCCGGGCGCCGGCGGCGTCGCCAATCGGGACGAACCCGCTGCTATCCGGCCGTAATATATCCGCTGGCCCGCTGCGGTGATCCACCTGCCGGCGGCCAGGATCGTTGACCGGCCGACGGAACGGAAGTGGTGGGACATGGGCTTCGGCGTGCGCTGGACCCTGCACGGAGACGGGCGGACCCCCGCTCCCGGCGCGGTGGTGCGGCCGGACGAGCGGCTGTCGTGGCCGCGAACCGCCGGACTCGGCGCCCAGCACGTCGTCGCGATGTTCGGCGCGAGCTTCGTCGCCCCGGTCCTGATGGGCCTCGACCCGAACCTGGCGATCATGATGTCGGGCATCGCCACGGCGGTCTTCCTGCTCGCCACGCGCGGCCGGGTCCCCTCCTACCTGGGCTGCTCGCTCTCCTTCGTGGGCGTCGCCGCCGCGATCCGGGCGGGCGGCGGGGACAGCGCGGTGGTCACGGGCGCGGTCTTCGTCGTCGGCGCGGCGCTGTTCCTGGCGGGTCTGGCCGTCCAGCGGTTCGGGGCGCGGATCATCCACGCGGCGATGCCGCCGGTGGTGACGGGCGCCGTCGTGATGCTGATCGGCTTCAACCTGGCGCCGGTGACGGCCTCGACGTACTGGCCCCAGGACCAGTGGACGGCCCTGCTCACCATGCTGTTCACCGGGCTCGCGGTGGTCTGCCTGCGCGGCTTCTGGTCGCGCATCGCGATCTTCCTGGGCCTGGTCTTCGGGTACGCCGTCTCCTGGATCTCCGACCTGGTCTTCGGCAAGATCCACTCTCCGGTGGGCGGGACCGAGGCCGTGGACCACTGGCGGCTCGACCTCTCCGGCGTCTCCAAGGCCGACTGGATCGGCCTGCCGTCCTTCCACGCGCCGTCCTTCGAGTGGTCGGCGATCCTGATCGCGCTGCCGGTGGTGATCGCGCTGATCGCCGAGAACGCCGGGCACATCAAGGCCGTCGGCGAGATGACCGGCGACCCGCTCGACGACAAGCTCGGCACCGCCATCGCCGCCGACGGGGCGGCGTCCATGCTGTCCACGGCGGTCGGCGGCCCGCCGAACACCACGTACTCCGAGAACATCGGGGTCATGGCCGCCACCCGCGTCTACTCCACGGCGGCCTACTGGGCGGCGGCCGGCTTCGCCCTGCTCTTCGGCCTGTGCCCGAAGTTCGGCGCCGTCGTCGCCGCGATCCCCGGCGGTGTGCTGGGCGGGATCACCGTCATCCTGTACGGCATGATCGGCCTGCTCGGCGCACAGATCTGGCTGCACGGCCGGGTGGACCTGCGCAACCCGCTGAACCTGGTACCGGCCGCGGCGGGCATCATCATCGGCGTCGGCGGGGTCACGCTGCGGTTCACCGACAGCTTCGAACTGGGCGGCATCGCGCTCGGCACGATCGTCGTGATCACCGGCTACCACGCGCTGCGCTACTTCGCCCCCGCGCACCTGAAGGAGCAGGAGCCGCTGCTCGACTCCGGTACCTCCGCCTACGACGCCGAGGGCGACAAGCGGGGTTGACGGGCCTTCGCCCGAACCGGCGAAGCGCACGGCCAAGTTACCCGCGCGGGCCGTCCGGGCTGGGACGCTGCGGGGCATGGAAGCGGTACTCGCGCGGATGCGCGCCCTCGACGAGCGGCTCCCCGCGCAGGACGGTGTGGCCGTCTTCAACCGGGTGTACATGACGGTGACGCAGACCCTGCACCGGCGCATCGGGCAGGGCGAGTTCCCGGCGCCCCGGCGGGCCGAGACGCTCGCCGTCCGGTTCGCGGAGCGGTACCTGGCGGCGGTGGAGGCCGACCGGGCGCCGGCCTGCTGGCGCCCGCTGCTCCAGTACCGCCGCCACCCGGGCGTCCGGCCGCTCCAGCACGCGCTGGCCGGGATCAACGCCCACATCGGGCACGACCTGGCGCTGGCGGTGGTGTCGGCGTGCCGCGCGCTGGACTGCCCCCCGTCGGCCCTGGAAGCCGACTTCCACCAGGTCGGCGACACCCTGGTCTCGCTGGAGGAGCGCATCAGGGAGGACCTGATGCCGGGCCCGGACCTGCTGGAGGTCGCGGACCCGCTCACGCACCTGCTGGGCTCGTGGAGCCTGGAGCGCGCCCGGGCCGGGGCGTGGGCGTCGGCGCGCCTGCTGTGGACGCTGCGGCGCTCGCCCGACCTGGCGGAGGAGTTCGAGGAGTCCCTCGACGCCGGGGTGGGGCTGGTGGGCCGCTGCCTCCTGACCCCCACGAGCGGCCGGTCCGCCGCGCGGTGCGGCCCGGCCCCGTGGTGACCCCGCCACGCGGCACCGCGAAGCCGGGGAAGCGCCGGGCGCCGAGCCGCGCGAGCGGCGCGTCGGAAGGTCAGTCCTCCGGCAGCTCGACCGGGGCGATCTCGTCGAAGACGTCGCCCGGCCCCGGGTTGGCGGCGTCCGTGGACCCGCCGAGGTGGTGCATGACGCCCCAGACCGCGTTCAGGGCCGTCTGCACGGCGCCCTCGGCCCAGCCGGCCGTCCACGAGATGTCGTCACCCGCGAGGAAGATGCCGCGCTTGTCCTCGGGCAGGCGGTCCTGCATGAAGTGGGTGTACAGGCGCCGCTGGTAGCGGTAGTGGCCGGGCAGGTTGGCCTTGAAGGCGCCCATGAAGTAGGGCTCGTTCTCCCAGGACACGGTGACCGGGTTGCCGATGATGTGGCGGCGGATGTCGACCTTGGGGTAGATCTCGCCCAGGGACTTCAGCATGACCTCCATCCGCTCGTTCGCGGACAGCGGCAGCCACTTCAGGCTGTCGTCGCACCAGGTGTACGACAGGCAGATCACGGCCGGCTGGTCCGGGCCGTTGTCCAGGAGGTAGGTACCGCGGGTCATGCGGTCCGTGAGGGTCATCGACATGACGTCGCGGCCCGTCTCCTCGTCCTTGTCCAGCCAGAACGGCCGGTCGACGGGGATGAAGAGCTTCGAGCTCTCCATGTAGTGGGTGCGCTCGATCGCCGTCCAGTGGTCGATCGGGAAGAGCGTGTCGTCGCACTCGATCTTGGACAGGAGCATCCACGACTGGGCCGTGAAGATCGCGGCGCGGTACGTGCGGATGTCGCCGGACGCGTCGGTGACGGTGATCCGGTTGCCGGCCGTGCGGTGCAGGCGGGTGACCGCCGGGCGCGGGGTGCCGCCGTGCAGGGAGGACAGGGAGGTGCCCTGGGCCCAGTACAGGATCTTCTCGGGCTCGCGCTCCCACAGGCGCACCGGCAGCTGCTGCGAGCCGCCGACGATGCCGCGGTGGTGGTCGTCCGCCTCGGTGTAGACGACGCGGAGGATCTCCAGGATGGAGTTCGGGAAGTCGGTGTCCCAGCCGCCCGTGCCGAAGCCGACCTGGCCGAAGATCTCGCGCTTGCGGAAGGACTGGAAGGCCTCCGACTTGCAGAGGAAGCCGTAGAAGGTCTCGTCGTCGAGCTTCTCGACGAGCTTGGCCCAGATCTCGCGGATGCGCGGGACGTCCCGCTCGCGCATCGCGGTGTTCATGTCGGAGAAGTCGGCGCCCTCGTCGAGGCAGGCGTTCCACGCGGCGGCGACGTCGCGGTAGACCTGCGGGAGGTCGGCGATGGTCTCGGCGTAGTGGGTCTCGCCCTTGAGGTCGACGACCGTGGAGGGCGTGGCCTCGGCCAGCGGGTTGGGGAAGGGCTGCGTCTGCAGGCCCACGAGGTCGATGTAGTGCTGGAGGGCGGTGGAGGACGGCGGGAAGCGCATGGCGCCCATCTCCGCGGTCAGGCCCTCGGTGCCGGCGCCCTCGAAGCCGACGGTCCGCAGGCGGCCGCCGATCTGGTCGGCCTCGTACACGACGGGCTTGAGGCCCATCTTCATCAGCTCGTAGGCGGAGATGATGCCGGACAGGCCGCCGCCGATGACGGCCACCTCGGTACCGTGCTCGGTCGCCGGTATCTGGCCCAGGCCCGCCGGGTGGGCGAGGAAGTCGTCGTAGGCGTACGGGAAGTCCGGCCCGAACATGGTGATCGGGGGCTGGCCGTCGCTGTGCGGTACGGCGGTGGTGGGCACCGTGGACGTCATGGGGGCACGTCTCCTTGCGGCAGAGCGGGCAGGGCGGGGGCGGGAGGGCGGAGCGGTGGTGATCAGACGAGGGAGGCGTAGAGCCCCGGGCGGCGGTCGCGCAGGTAGGGGTTGGTCTCGCGCGAGCCCTTCAGGAGCTCGGCGTCGACCTCCCCGAAGACCATTTCCTCGGCGCGGCCGGCGCGGGTGCGGGTGACCCCGTCGGGGCTGGCGAGGCAGCTGAGGCCGACGAACTCGAACTCGCCCTCGGGGCCGGTCCGGTTGACGTACGCGATGTACATCTGGTTCTCGAAGGCCCGTACGGGGACCAGCTGTTCGGCGACGAACTGGAAGGGGTGCATCTGCGCGGTCGGGACCAGGAGGAGGTCGGTCCCGGCGAGCGCGTGCGCCCGTACGTTCTCGGGGAACTCCACGTCGTAGCAGATCATGATGCCGACGCGGAGGCCGTTCAGGTCCGCCTGGACGACGGGGGTGTCGCCGGGGGTGAAGGCGTCCTGCTCGAAGCAGCCGAAGAGGTGGGTCTTGCGGTAGTTCGCCAGCCGGGTGCCGTCGGGGCCGATCAGCTGCGCCGAGTTGTAGACGGCGTCGCCGTCCCGCTCCGGGTAGCCGTAGAGGACGGCGATCCCGTGGCGGCGGGCGATGCCCGCGATGGCGTGGGCGGACTCGCCGTCGGCGGGCTCGGCGAACCCCGGCACCTCCTGGAGGTCCAGCGCGTAGCCGGTGAGGAACATCTCCGAGGTCACGAGGAGCCCGGCCCCGCCCTGTGCGGCGCGCGACGCGGCCTCGTCGAGCCGCTTCAGGTTCTCGGCGGTGTCGCCGAGCCGTCCGGAGCTCTGGAGGAGTGCGGTGCGCAGCGGGGGCATGGGCGTACCTCTGTGACAGGTGGGGTGGGGGTCGTAAAACGGTACGTTCGCGCGTTCGACCCGGACAAGCCGTGACCGTTGCGCTGGCCGCATCGATTCGTTGCGCGTTCCGGCGGGGGGGCGGCGATTCGTTGCGCGACGGGTTTCCGGTGGCTCCGGGGCCCGCCCGGGGCCGGTGAAAGGGCCGGTGCGGGGCCGGGGGCGGGGCCCGGTGCGGATCCTGACGTCCGGGGGAAAAGCGGCTGCTCAGCCGGGGCCCCGGGGCGTAGCCTGCGGCCGACCCCGACGGAAGGATCACGCCCGTATGTCCGCTGAGAATCCCGCCTCCCCGCTCGACAACCCGGTGTGGGCCTCCCTGAACGGGGCGCACCGCGCCTTCGCCGAGTTCTCGGGGCGCGGTGCCGCCCGCTACGCCCCGGACGTGAACCCGTTCGCCGCCCTCGCCGACCCGGACGACCCCGCCTGCTGGGCGGACCTGGCCGCACTGGTCGGCCCCGGGCGGGAGGTGTGGCTGACCGGGCTGCCGACGCCGCCGCCGGACTGGGAGACGGTGACCGTCATGCCGGGTGTGCAGCTGGACGGGCGGCCGGTACGGGCCGAGCACGCGCCGGAGGCGGTCCGGCTCGGCCCCGCCGACGTCGAGGAGATGACGGCCCTGGTGAAGCTGACCGAGCCGGGCCCCTTCCTGCCCCGCACGGTGGAGCTGGGCACCTATCTCGGGATCCGGCACGAGGGCCGGCTCGTGGCGATGGCCGGGGAGCGGATGCGGCCGCCGGGCTGGACCGAGATCAGCGCGGTGTGCACCCATCCGGACTTCCGCGGCCGGGGCCTGGCGGAACGGCTGATCCGGTCGGTGGCCGCCGGGGTCCGGGACCGCGGCGACCTGCCGTTCCTGCACGCGGCGGCGGCGAACACGGGCGCCGTCCGGCTGTACCTGGCGATGGGCTTCACGCTGCGCCGCGAACCGGTGTTCATCGGCGTGCGCACCCCGAAGCGGTGAACGATCTTCCGTAACACGCTTTAACACGGGGTTCATTGAGTCCCGCCGGAGTTGGCCGTAGCGTCGGCGGCACGGGAGCGCGGGCGCCGGGACGACGGCCGTGGCGATGAACACGCGGGCAGATCAGCGGTCGTCCGCACCGCCGCCGCGCTCCCGGTTCCCGGGGGTTTCAGTGCGCGCCGAGCGGTCAGACGCGGGACGAGGCCCACCGAAAGGAACCGTCATGACCGACCTCTCGCGCCTGCCCGGCGCCGCCCTCCACCACTGGCAGTGGCAGTCCCGTGCCGCCTGCCGGGCCCTGGGATCCAGCCGGTTCTTCCACCCCGCCGGCGAGCGGGGCGAGGAACGCGACGACCGGGACCGCGCGGCGAAGGAGGTCTGCGCCCGCTGTCCGGTGCGGGCGGCCTGCCTGGAGCACGCGCTGCGCACCCGCGAGCCCTTCGGTGTCTGGGGCGGGCTGACGGAGGAGGAGCGCCGCGCGCTGCTCGGCCCCGCCGCCCGCCGGTCCCTGGCGGTCTGACTACCTTCCGGCCTCCTGCCACGCGCGGGCGAAGAGCTCGTGCGGCGGCAGCGGCGCCAGCAGGCGCAGCATCGGCGGGTGGAGGGTCGTGCCCGAGGCCGCTGCCAGGTGCGGGGCCAGCTTGGCTTCCTCGACCGGCAGGTGCGGGGCCTTGAGCTCCGTCCACCGGCCCGGGACGAACAGGGTGCGTCCCGCGCGGGCCCGCTTCTCGCAGTGCACGGCGCCGGACGCCGCCAGCTCCGCCTGGGCGGCCTTGTGCCGGGCCGGCGTCCAGCCGTTCCAGCGGCGGACCGCGCGGTCCGTCGGGCGGACGAGGGCCAGCAGCTGGAGGTACAGGGCGGCCGCGTCGGCGCCGACTCCGAGGGCCCCGGCGGCCTCCGCGACCAGTTCGGGGGCGCTCAGCGCCGGGTTCGCCTCGTAGCCGCCCACGGGCACCGGGGTGTCCGCGGCGCGGGCGGCCAGCCGGGCGAGGCCGTCGACGAGGCCCCGGTGGCGGTGCAGGACGGTCAGCAGGTGGCCCTCCCGGACGGTGGCGGCGATCCGCTCGGCCCGGGCCATCCGCTCCGGGTCGGCGAAGGCGGCCGGCCGCAGGAAGGCGTCCCCGCTGGGCACGGCCACCACGAACAGCCCGTCGTCGAGGGCGGTGGAGGTGCCGGTGGCGCCTTCCCACAGCGGCTGCGGGCAGGGCAGTACGGGCCCCTCGTACGGGGTGAACGCCGGGTCGGCCCCGGCGATGCCCACCAGCTCTTTGAAGAAGCCGCCCAGCGGGATCAGCGTCCCGGGGCGGGCCAGCTGCGCCCGCAGCCGCCCGTGCAGGGCCAGGGCGCCGCGGGCCGCCGGGTCCCCGACGGGCCGCTCGGTCAGCGCCCAGGCGATCACGGAGGCGGCGGTGTGGTGCGCGGGTTCCGCGTGGATCCAGTCCCCGACGGCGCCGTCCGGCCCGGCGTGGTGCAGGTGGATGCCGCCCATGCGGTTGCCGGCGAGTACGAGGCCCTCCTCGCCGAAGGGCGCCCCGTCGGGGGTCCGCCCGGCGGGCAGGGCGCGCGCCCAGGGCAGGGGCAGGCCCAGCTCGGCCTGCAGGGCGGCGGCCAGCTCCTCGTCCACGTGCTCCTGCGCGCCCAGCAGGCCGGTCCACACGGCGGCCATCCGCTCGGCGGCCCGGACGGTCCCGCCCGGCTCCCACAGCTCGGCCACGTCCTGCGGCAGGCCGGCGGCGAGGACCGCGCAGCGGCCGGCGTCGCCGAGCCGGCGGGAGAGCGTCCCGTACTCGTCGGCGAGGGACTTGTCGGCCTTGAACGGCGCGGCGGCCAGCAGCTTGAGCTGCTCGCGGTGGTCCTCGCGGGCCGGGAACCCGGCGAGGACCAGACCCGCCACGGGGCCCCGGACCCCGGTCAGCCGGGTGAAGGCCTCGCGGGCGGCGGGTTCGGCGGGCAGCGGCCCCCGCTCGGCGAGCAGCTCCAGCAGCCGGGGCAGGCGTACGGAGTCCTCCTCCCCGACGGTGGTGGTCACGCAGTCCTCGGCGCCCTCGGGGGCGGGGTCTGCGGCCCGCTGGAGGAACGGGGCCCGCCCGTCCTCGGCGGCCCCGGTGACCAGGGCGTGCCCGGCGGCGCGGAGGGCGGCCAGCGCCTCCTCCCCGGCCCGGCCGGTGCGCCAGGCACCGCCCGCTTCGGCGAAGGGCGTGCCGCTCCAGGTGTCGAGCAGCGCGGCCAGCGCCGTCCGCTCCTCGTCGGGGGTGGTCGCGGCGGCGGCCCGCCAGGCGACGGCGCCGATCCGGCCGAGCAGCGGCTCCCAGGGCTCGGGGGCGGCGGGCCGGGCCAGGACGCGGGCCTCGTCGTCGATCTCGCCGCGCAGGTGGCGCCCGTCGGCGGCGACGGCGGTGAGCATCGCCGGCTGCCGGGCGGGCCCGGGCTGGTGGTGGTAGCGGGGGCGGTGGGGCAGGAGCGGGTAGAGGGCGGGGGCGAGCACGGTGTCGGGCACCTCGGTGCGCAGGGTGACGACCGGCGCGGCCCGCATCAGGGCGACCCGGCGGCTCAGCTCGCGCAGCCGGCGCAGGACGTCGGCGGCGAGCCGGGCGGCGCGGTCGGCCCCGGCGGCGACGTGCGGTTCGAGGCCGCCGGGCAGGGCGGGGGCGGGGTCGCCGGCGAGGGCGGCGTCGAGCAGGGCGCGTACGGCGGTGTCGTCGAGGGTGCGCAGGGCCTTGGAGGAGGCTTCGCAGCGCGGGGTGAGGAAGTGCCAGAAGGCGGGCGGCGGGACCGGGCCGGCGCCTTCGCCGAAGCCGGGGGTGCGGCGCCGGTCGGAGCCGGGGAAGCCGTGCACCTGCCACAGGAGTGAGTTGTCCTCGGCGGAGTGGCAGCGGATGGCCTCCTGGCCGGCGAGCACGGCGTCCTCGCCGCCCTGGGGCATGCGGATCACCGCCCAGGGGCGGCGGCCCCAGCGGCGGCTCCGGTAGGAGGCGCGGCGGCCGTCGACGCCCTCCAGCAGGAACTCGCGGGGCGAGGGGCCCTCGTAGGGGGTGCGGTTGAGGACCCGGAAGCCGGTGAGGCGGCCGTCCTGGCCGAGCGGGGAGGCGGGGGCGCCTTCGGGGAGGGCGGCGAGGGTCTGGCAGGAGGAGGAGAAGCGCTGCATGCCGGGCGGGAGTTCGGCGGAGGTGTGGAACTCCGGGGGCGCCGTGTCGGCGAGCACCTCGCCGGTGTCCGGGTCGACGCGGGTCAGGGCCTGCCCGTACCGCCTGCCGACGCCGCCGGAGCTCCAGTGGCGCCGGCCGTCGCTCATCTGGAAGTCGTACGATCCGATGCCCTCCCGGCCGCCGGGGCGCAGGACGAGGCCGCCCTCGTGGCGGCCGCCGCCGTCCGGGGTCTCGAAGTGGTAGCCGAGGCCGCCCTGGATCATGCCGCCGTAGCGGCGCAGGCCGAGCCGCTCCTCGGGCTCGAAGACGTCCTCGGGACGGTCGGCCCAGAAGGCCCGTGTGCCGAAGGAGGCCTCGGGGGTGGTGCCGAAGCCGACCAGGAAGGCGCCGCCGACGTAGTGCACGGTGTGCGCGGTCGCTTCCTCGGGGAGCCGGAAGGAACAGGAGGCGCGGGGGCCGGCGTGGTCGACGGCGACGGCCCGGTTGGGGCCGTACACGGTCAGCAGGGGCCAGGTGCAGGTGACCCCGGTGACGGCTTCGGGGCCGCCGAGGCCGGCGACGGCCTCTTCGAGGGCGGGCCAGCCGTACTCCTCGGGCAGTCCGGCGCGCAGGGCGCGGGCGAGCGGGCCGGTGAGGTCCAGGGCGGCGAGGGCCTCGTCGATGCCGTCGAGGGCGCGGGCGGTGGGCCGGTCGAGGACGCCGGCGAGCTCGTCGGCGGCCTCGTCGGCGGCGGCGAGGCCGCCGCCGCGCAGGGCTGCGAGCAGGGTCTCGACGCGGCCGTGGACCTCGGCGGCGATCCCGGCGTTCTGCGGGAGCCGGGTGATGGCCGAGCCGGCGCCGCGCAGCCCCGCGTGGACGGTGCCCTCCAGGCGGGATCCGAAGACCGGGTCGGCGGCGAGGGCCTGGAGGTCGCGGCGGGAGCGGGTGTCCCAGAACTCCAGCCGTACGGCGGTGCCGGGGTCCTCGACGGCGATGCCCTCGGCGAGGCAGGCGTCGAGGAGGTCGGCGTCGATCCCCCGGTAGCCGTAGCGGTCCTCGTGCAGCCGCACCGGGGTGTCCGAGGCGCGCAGCCGGGGGGCGAAGAGGGTGAGGAGGCCGAAGAGCTCGGCGGGCATGGGCTGGCGCATGACGCCGCCGCCGCTGCGGCCGTGGCCGTAGCGGCCGGCGTACCGGGAGAGCCATGCGGTGAGGCCGCCCTCGGGGACGGTCCGCCCGGCGGCCGCGGCGTCGGCGGCTCCGCAGGCGAGGAGGAGGCGCAGCCAGGAGGAGGCGTCGCCGCGGCTCTCGGGGAAGAGGTCGAGGAGCGGGGCCGCGAGGTCCTCGGCGGGCGGGTGGGCGCCCAGCAGGGGGGTGGCGGCGTCCAGGAGCCGGTCGGGGATCTCCTTGCCCTTCGCGGCGGCGAGTACGAGGCCCAGGACGCGGGCTTCCTCGGCGGTGTCCAGGCCCGCGGCGCGCGCGGAGAGCCGGACGCGGCGGGCCAGGTCGGCGGGGAGTCCGCCGGGCGAGGCGGCCCAGGCGCGCAGGACGCGTACGTACTCCTCGTGCGCGGCGGCGGGCTCCAGGGTGGCGGCCAGCCAGGCCTGGTGGCCGCTGAGCTCGGTGGCGGGCAGGGCCCCGGCGCGGGCGAAGAGCAGGACGTTGGCCCGGTGCCAGTCGGGGTCGACGGGGAGGCGGTGGGTGCGTTCGGCCTTGCGGGCGAGTGCGTGGGCACGGGCGGCGGAGCGCAGGTGCCAGGCGATGAGCTTGTGGCCGATGGTGTCCCAGAACCAGGGCAGGTGGGCCGGATCCAGGTCCCGGACGAGCCGTTCGAGGCCGTCCACGTAGCGGCCGGGCTTCTCGTAGGCCCGGTGGATCGTGCCGAGGGCCTCGTCGAGCAGCGCGTCGGCCGCCGGCGCGGAACCGGGGTCGTGTGCGCGGGCCCAGTCGGTGTAGACGGTCGAGAGGTGCGGGTCGGCCGGCGGCTGGATCTGGATCTTCATGGCCCGATCCTGGCACGGGGGTCCGACAGGGCTCCTGACGAGCCTCTCCGGCGGTCCCTTCCGACGGGGACTCCGCCGGGAAGGGCGGCTTGGGACTCCGCCGGGAAGGGCGGCGTGGGACTCCGCCGGGCCTTCCGCGCGGGGGCTCCGCCGGGAGGACGGACGGGACTCCGCCGGGCCTTCGGGACGGGGGCCGCCGCGGCGGCCGCCGGATCAGGCGGGTGCGCCCGAGGTGAAGCGGCGCAGCAGCGGGGAGAGGACGAGCACGGACTTCGTGCGCTCCACGAAGGGCTCGCCCGCGATGCGCTCCAGGACGCGCTCGAAGTGCCTCATGTCGGAGGCGAAGACCTGGACGAGGGCGTCCGCGTCGCCGGTGACGGTCGACGCGGACACCACCTCGGGGTACCGCTCCAGCCCTCGCCGGATGTCGTCCGGCGAGGTGTTGTGGCGGCAGTAGATCTCGATGAAGCCCTCGGTCTCCCAGCCCATGGCGGCCGGGTCCACGCGGACGGTGAAGCCGGTGATGGCTCCTTCGGCCCGCAGCCGGTCCACGCGCCGCTTGACGGCGGGGGCCGAGAGCCCGACCTCGGAGCCGATGTCCGCGTAGGAGCGGCGGGCATCCTCGGCGAGGGCGTGCACGATGCGTTCGTCGAGATCGTTCAGTCGCACTGCGGGTGGATCACTTCTCTGCTGTGGCCACTTCTTCCGTGGCCAGTCGGGAGCGGCGGACGCCGTACAGGAAGTAGAACACGACGCCCACGATCATCCAGCCACCGAAGACCATCCAGGTGGCGGCATCGAGCTCGGTCATCATGTAGCCGCAGGCGATGGCGCCCAGGATCGGGGTGACGGGGAAGAGGGCCACCTTGAAGGTGCGCGGCATGTCCGGGCGGGTCCGGCGCAGGATGACGACGGCGACGTTGACCAGGCCGAAGGCGAAGAGGGTGCCGATGCTGGTGGCGTCGGCGAGCTTGCCCAGCGGGATGAAGGCGGCGAGGACGCCGCAGAAGAGGGAGACGATCACCACGTTGGCGCGGGGGGCGCCGGTCTTCGCGTCGACCTTGGCGAAGACCTTGGGGACGAGGCCGTCGCGGGACATCGCGAAGAGGATGCGGGTCTGGCCGTAGAGGACGGCGAAGACGACGGAGAAGATCGCGATGACGGCGCCGGCGGCGAGGACGACGCCCCAGACGCTGGTGCCGGTGACGTCGGTCATGATCTGGGCGAGCGCGGCCTCGGTGCCCTCGAAGTCCTGCCACGGCATGGCGCCGACGGCGACGAAGGCGACGAGGACGTAGAGGACGGTGACGATGCCCAGCGACAGCATGATCGCGCGCGGCAGGTCCTTCTTCGGGTTCTTGGCTTCCTCACCGGCGGTGGAGGCGGCGTCGAAGCCGATGTAGGAGAAGAAGAGGGTGGAGGCGGCGGCGCTGATGCCGGTGACGCCGAGCGGGGCCAGCGGGGTGTAGTTGCCGGCCTTGATGCCCATGACGCCGATGCCGATGAAGAGCAGCAGGGTGACGATCTTCACCGCGACCATGATCGAGTTGACCGTGGCGCTCTCCTTGGCGCCGCGCATCAGGAAGACCATCGAGAGCATGACGACGACCAGGGCCGGCAGGTTGATGAGGCCGCCCTCGCCCAGCGGCGAGGAGACCACCTCGGGGACGGTGATGCCTATGGTCCCGTCGAGGAGCTCGTTGAGGTATTCACCCCAGCCGACGGCGACGGCCGCGACGGAGACGGCGTACTCCAGGACCAGGCACCAGCCGCAGATCCAGGCGATGAGCTCGCCCATGGTGGCGTACGCGTACGAGTACGAGGAGCCGGAGACCGGGACGGAGCCGGCCAGCTCGGCGTAGGAGAGGGCCGAGAGCAGGGCCGTCAGGCCCGCGAGGACGAAGGAGATCGTCACGGCGGGGCCGGCCTTGGGGGCGGCGGTGCCGAGGACGACGAAGATGCCGGTGCCCAGGGTGGCACCGATGCTGATCATGGTCAGCTGCCACATGGTGAGCGAGCGGCGCAGCATGCCGCCCTCGCCCTGCCCGCTCTCGGAGACGAGCCGCTCGACCGGCTTGCGCCGCATCAGCGGGTTCACGGGCTTGCGCGTCTCCTTGGAGAGCGTGGGTGCCTGGCCCTGATCGAGCACGAGGGGACTCCTTTGACACTGCGGATGGGGACGGTTCGGGCGTCGACCGCAGCGGTCCGGAGCAGTTGGCAGACAGGGGTGAGCCCGTCTGGGCATGAGGGGACCGCCGAGCAGGCGGTCCGCGCCACTCCACGTACAGGGGGTGAGCCTACGAGCTGAGTGATACCGCCCGTAATGCACCATCCTTGCACATTGACGGACGATCGTTGCGCGGATCCGTCCGGCATGGTCGTTTGTTGCGCACGGATGATCGATCGCTGCATGCGGCCCCCTCGGGTGCTTTCCTTGACACTTCGTCAGATCTGTCGCAGCGTGCCGCCATGGATCCGGAGCCCCGCGAGATCGTCCGGGCGGGCCCCGCGCCGGGCCGGGCCGGGGTCCCGGGGCCGTTCCCGGAAGGGGAGCGTCGAGCGCGTTGCCCTCCGCCGCGGTCGAAGCGGGTCCGCGCGGGGTACGGGTGAACGCGGCGGCCCCGGGGTGGTCCCCGTACGTGACGTGACGTGACGTGACGGGACGTGACGGGACGTGACGGGACGGACGGCGGGGCCGGCGCGCGGTTCCCGTACCCGACGATCGGAGACGCGGAGTGACGGCACCACTGGGCCCCGACGGGCCGTGGCAGGACCCCGGCCCCTTCCTGCGCGGGGTCGCCTGGCTGGACGGGGGGCGCCCGGTGCGCGCCGACCCGGCCGACACCATGCGGCTGCCCTGGGACACCGGCGAGCGGGCCACCCTCCCCATAGGCGTGCGCCTGGAGTTCACCACCCGCACCGCGCACGCCGTGGAGATCCGCTACCGGGCCACCGTGCCCGGCCCCACCGACGCCCTGCGCGACCTCGCGCACGGCTTCGCCCTGTGGAACCGGCACGGGCTGCTCACCGAGGTCTTCACCGAGCCCGCCGCGGAGTCCGTCGTGCGCCTCGAACTGCCGCGGCGGAGCGGCCCCTTCACCCTGCACCCGCCCGAGGGGCAGTCCCCGCGGATCCTGGGGCTGCGCGGGATCGGCGGCGAGCTCGCCCCCGCCCCGGAAACCCCGCGCTGGGTGGTGCACGGGGACTCCATCACCGAGGGCTGGTGGTCCACCCGGCCCGCCCACGGCTGGCCCTCCGTCGCCGGGCGGGCCCTGGGCTGGGACGCCGTCAACCTCGGCTACGCGGGTGCCGCGCGCGGGGAGCTCGCCACCGCCGAGCAGCTCGCCGCACTCCCGGCCGACGTCCTCACCCTCGCCTTCGGCACCAACTGCTGGTCCCGGGTGCCCTTCACCGCCCCGCTGCTGTACGAGACCACGCGCGTCTTCCTCGACCTGGTCCGCCAGGGCCATCCGCGCACCCCCGTACTGCTGCTGTCCCCCGTGCTGCGGCCCGACGCCGAACGGACCCCCAACCGCCTCGGCGCCACCCTCGGCGCGCTGCGGGACGCGATGGAACGGGCCGTCCGGGACCGGATCGCCGCCGGGGACGGCCGGCTCGCCCTGCTGCCGGGCCGGGACGTGCTCGGGCCCGAGCACCTCGCGGACGGGCTGCACCCCAACGACGCCGGACACCAGCTCCTCGGCCTCGCTGTGGTCACGGCCCTGCGGCGGGCCGGGTTCGACGGCGGGTGAGTGAAACACGCCATACCGCTCCCGCTGAACAGGTCGCCCCCGGGGCGCCGTGTCCCCCACAAGCAGCCGGGGTTCCGAGGACGCGCGAGACGCACCGGACAGGTCACGTCCCCGGCGGACACACACGTGGGAGAGAACACCATGGGCATCAAGCGCGGAACCCCGCTGGCCGTCGTCGCCGCCGTCGTCGCCCTGGCGGCGACCGCCTGCGGCACGAACGCCGGGCCCGGCGCGTCCGGGCCGGCCGGAGCCGCCTCCGTCCAGGCTCCCGCCGCCGACCCCTACGCAGGGGGGCAGCAGGCGCAGCAGGCCGGCGACGCCAAGCCCGCCGGACAGCTGGCGATCGCCGCCACCGACCGGCTCGGGCCGGTGCTCACCGACAGCGCGGGCTTCACCCTGTACCGCTTCGACAAGGACACCGCCGAGCCGCCCGCCTCGAACTGCGACGGCGACTGCGCCAAGGCCTGGCCGGTGGTCGCGGCGGGCGACGTCACGGCCGCCGCCGGGATGGACCCGGCCCTGCTGGGCGAGGTCACCCGCAAGGACGGCGGCAAGCAGCTGACCGTGGCCGGCTGGCCCGTGTACCGCTTCGCGAAGGACACCAAGGCGGGCGATCTGAACGGGCAGGGCGTCGGCGGGACCTGGTTCGCCTTCGCCCCCGACGGCAAGAAGGCCGCGAAGGCGGCCGCCCCCGCTCCCGCCGGGGCCGGCCAGGCAGCGGGCGCCCTGACGGTGGCCAAGGACCCGAAGCTGGGCGACCACATCGTCGACGGCAACGGCATGACGGTCTACCGCTTCAAGCCCGACACCGCCTGGCCCATGGTCTCGAAGTGCACCGGCGACTGCCTGGCCAAGTGGCCGGTCGTACCGCCGGTCGACCGGGCGAACACCCAGGGGATCACCGAGAAGAACTACCTGGTGCTGGACCGGCCGGACGGCAAGAAGCAGCAGACGGTGGACTGCTGGCCCGTGTACACCTTCACCGGCGACAAGAAGCCCGGCGACACCAACGGACAGGGCGTCGGCGGGACCTGGTACGCCGTCGCCCCCGACGGCAAGCTCATCACCGCCCAGTAGCCCCCACTCCCCCTCGGCCGCGCGGCCCCCGCCTCCCTCCCCCCGGGCGGGGGCCGCGCACCCGTTTGCCCCGCCCGCGCCCTTCCCTAGACTCGGCCGCATGCTGCGCGTACTGGCCGTCGACGACGAGAAGCCGCTCCTGGAGGAACTGCTCTACCTGCTGCGCTCCGACCCCCGGGTGCGCAGCGCCGAGGGCGCCTCGGACGCCACCGAGGCGCTGCGCCGGATCACCCGGGCGGTGGAGAGCGGGCCGGACGGGCCCGACGCCATCGACGTGGTGTTCCTGGACATCCAGATGGCCGGGCTGACCGGGCTGGACATCGCCCGGCTGCTGGCCGGGTTCGCGCGGCCCCCGCTGATCGTGTTCGTCACCGCCCACGAGGGCTTCGCCGTACAGGCCTTCGACCTCAAAGCGGTGGACTACGTGCTCAAGCCCGTGCGGCCGGAGCGGCTGGCCGAGGCCGTCCGGCGGGTCCGCGAGCTGCTCGGCGGACCCGCGCGGGAGCCGCAGCCCGGCCCGGCGGCGGCCCGGCGGCCCGCCGCCGGGCCGGCCGTCGCGGAGCGGGCGCCGGAGCAGATCGCCGTCGAACTGGGCGGGGTCACGCGGTTCGTGGCGATCGCGGACATCGCGTACGTGGAGGCCCAGGGGGACTACGCCCGGCTGCACACCGACGAGGGCAGCCACCTGGTACGGATCCCCCTGTCCACGCTGGAGGAGCGCTGGGCGGCCCGGGGCTTCGTCCGGATCCACCGGCGGCACCTGGTGGCACTGGGCCGGATCGACGAGCTCCGCCTGGACGCGGGCACCACGAGCGTCCGCGTGGGCCCGGCGGAGCTCCAGGTCAGCCGCCGCCACGCCCGCCAGCTCCGGGACCTTCTGATGCGCCAGGCCACGGGGTAGGCCCCGGCCGGCCGGGCTCGGGATGCGGAACGCGCCGGGATGCGGTAGGGCCCGGATGCGGCCATGCTGGAAGGGGGCGCCCGACGAGCCGTCCAGGCCGGGGCGACCCTCCCGATCCTCTCTCCATCGCCGCCGGCCGCGACGAGCACGGCAGGCGGAGGAGGAGTGCGTCCCATGGCCACGACCGGCGTGAAGCCCGACAGCGGACTCTCCTCGGGGCTCCTCTCCACCGTGGCCCAGGTCCTGGGACCCGACGGCGGCGTGGTCGGCGCGGGCTTCCTGCTCTCCGAGGACGTCCTGGTCACCTGCGCGCACGTCGTGTGCCAGGCGGGCGCGGAGCCGGGCGGGGACGTACGGCTGGCCTTCCCCCATCTGGCGGGCTTCCCCCGGTTCGAGGGGCACGTCCTGGAAGGGGCGTGGCGTGCCCCCGAGGCCGAGGACGTGGCGGTCGTGCGGCTGCGGGGCATGCCGCAGGCCATGAAGGGGTTGCCGATGGGGACGGCGGAGGGCTGCCGGGGCCACCCGGTGCGCTCGTTCGGGTTCCCCTCCCAGGCCCCGCCCGGCGGGCACTTCGGCTTCGGGATCGCCGGCGACCTGCTTCCCGCGGCCGACGGAGGCGGAACGCACCTCCAGCTGACCTCCGCCAACGACCTGACCACCGGCTTCAGCGGCGGTCCGGTCGTCGACGAGGTGACGGGCCTGGTCATCGGCATGGTCACCGAGATCGCCGCACCGGACCAGTACGAGAGGGGGCAGGGCATCGCCTACGTCACGCCCACGCAGGTCCTGCGGGAGGTGTGGCCCGAACTGGCCGAACAGTCGGTGTGCCCCTACCGGGGGCTGGAGCCGTTCACCGCCGAACAGGCCCAGTGGTTCGAAGGGCGCGCGGAGGCCGTGCGGCAGGTGCTGGCGAACCTGGCCCGGCAGCAGCGGCTCACGCTGCTGCTGGGGCCCTCCGGCTCGGGAAAGTCCTCGCTGGTCGAGGCGGGTGTGCTGCCCGCGCTGGCCGCCGGTGAGCTTCCGCAGAGCGACCGGTGGCTGCCCGTCGTCGCCCGGCCCAGGCAGGACCTGCTGGCCGAGCTCGAACGCGCCGGACTGCCCGGGGCCGCCACCGACGGGATCGCCGCCGCCGTCACCCACAGGCTCGCGGCCGAGCCCTTCCACCGGCGCGTCGTCCTGGTCGTCGACCAGTTCGAGGAGCTCCTCGCCCAGTCCGCGAGCGGCCCTCAGCACGAGCGCCGCATGGCGGCCACGAACGAGATCACCGCCGCGGTCAAGTCACGTGCCGAACTCAGCATCATCCTGATCATGCGGGACGACTTCTACCCCCAGCTGGCCGCCCTGGCCCGCATGTTCGAGGCGGCCATGCCGGGACTGCTCAACGTGCCGAGCGCGCTCCGCCAGCAGGACCTGCACGACATCATCACCCTGCCGGCGGAGCGCACGGGCGCGCGCTTCCAGCCCGGGCTGCCCGAGCAGATCATCAGCGACGTCCTGGCGACCACCCCCGGGGGGACCTCGTCCCGCGAGGCGCCCGTGACCGTGCTGCCCCTGCTGGAACTGACGCTCAGCCAGCTCTGGGAGCGGCGCCAGGACGGCTGCCTCACGCACGAGGCGTACCGGCGGATCGGCGGGGTCACCGGCAGCCTGACCACGTGGTGCGACACGGCCATGGAGCACCTCCTGCCGGAGCACCGCCCCATCGCCCAGCGGATCCTGACCTCTCTGGTGCGGCCGGCCGACCTGGCCCACCACATCCCCGCGATCCGGGCGCAGGTCCCCCTGCACGACCTGCGCGAACTGGCGGCCGATCCCGGGGCCGGGCCCGACGGCGATGCCGCGTTCGACGAGGTGCTGGCCGCCCTGACCCGCCACCGCATCATCACCACGCACACCCCCCTCGTCCCCGGCCGCCCCGACGCGCCCGCGGGGCCTCCGGTCGCGGAGCTGATCCACGACGCGCTCATCCAGGACTGGGGCACGCTGCGCGAGTGGGTCGGCCAGGACCACCGCTTCCAGGAGTGGTTCGACCAGACCCGCGACCGGCGCGCCCGCTGGGCCGCGGGCAACGACCCGGGGGACCTGCTCGGCGGAACGGCCCTGGCGGAGGGCCTGGACTGGTCGCGGCAGCGACGCCTGCCGAGTGACATCGCGGCCTTCCTGACCGCGAGCCAGGAACGCCAGCAGGCCGCCATCCGGCGCAGCCGACGGCTCAACATGGTGCTGGCCACCCTCCTCGTCCTCGCGCTGCTCGCGGGCGGAGGCGCCCTCTGGCAGTGGCGGACGGCCGTCACCCAGCGCCAGGAGGCCCTGTCCCGGCAGCTCGCCGCCCAGGCCAACACCCTCATGCCCGGCAGCCCCGACCTCGCGGCGCTGCTGGCCGTCCAGGCGTACCGCACGCACGACACTCCCGAAGCAGTCGAAAGCCTGCAGTACAACGCGGTCGGACCACTGCGGCTGCGCCTGCCCGGCCACACGGACGAGGTGTGGACGGTGGCGTTCAGCCCTGACGGCCGCACCCTGGCCAGCGCCGGAGACGACAGGGCGGTCCGGCTGTGGGACACGGCGACCGGCGCCACCCGCACGACCCTCAGCGGTCACACCGAGGGAGTGGAGTCGGTGGCGTTCAGTCCCGACGGACACACCCTCGCCACCGGAAGCGACGACAAGACGGTGCGGCTGTGGGACCCGGCCACCGGCACCACCCGGGCCACCCTCACCGGCCACGCCGACGACGTGTACGCGGTGGCGTTCAGCCCCGACGGACGCACCCTCGCCACCGCCGCCCTCGACGACACGGTGCGGCTGTGGAACCCGGCTGCCGGCACCACCCGCGCCACGCTCACCGGCCACACGGGCGACGTGTACGGGGTGGCGTTCAGCCCCGACGGACGCACCCTCGCCACCGGGAGCGCCGACGGGACCGCGCGGCTGTGGGACACGGCGACCGGAAAGCACCTCCGCACCTTCACCGGCCACGCGGGCGCGGTGACGTCGGTGGCGTTCAGCCCCAACGGACGCGTCCTGGCCACCGGCAGCGCCGACTACGAGGTGCGGTCGTGGGACGTGGCCACGGGCAAGGCGCGCGCCACGCTCGCCGGACACACCGACGAAGTGACGTCAGTGGCGTTCAGTCCCGACGGACAGACCCTGACCAGCGCCTCCCTCGACCACTCCGTGTGGCTGTGGGACACCGCCACCGGCGCCGCCCGCAGGACCCTGACCGGCCACACGCACGCGGTCTTCCTCGTGACGTTCAGCCGCGACGGGCGCACCCTCGCCACGGCGAGCGCCGACCACACCGTGCGCCTGTGGGACACGACCGCCCGTACCAGCCGCCCCGCGCTGACCGGCCACACCGACTGGGTCAACTCGGTGGCGTTCACCCCCGACGGGAACACCCTCGCCACCGCCGGCGGCGACAAGACCGTCCGGCTGTGGAGCACGGCCACCGGCAGGCAGCTCCGCACCCTCAGCGGTCACACCGACTGGGTCGGCGCGGTGGCGTTCAGCCCCGACGGGAACACCGTCGCCACCGGAAGCGGCGACAAGACCGTCCGGCTCTGGGACACGGACACCGGAACCCTCCTGCACACCCTCACCGGTCACACGGACTGGGTGCAGTCGGTGGCGTTCAGCCCCGACGGGCGCACCCTCGCGAGCGCCGGCGACGACAAGACGGTGCGGCTGTGGACCGTGGCCACCGGCAAGCCGAGCACCGCGAGCACCGGCTATGACGAATGGGTCCACGCGGTGGCGTTCAGCCCCGACGGGCGTACCCTCGCCATCGCCGGCAGCAGCCACACCGTGCGGCTGTGGGACACGGCCACCGGCATCACCCACGACACGCTGCGGGGCCACACCGCGGAGGTGGGCGCGGTGGCGTTCAGCCCCGACGGGCGCACCCTCGCCACCGGCAGCCGCGACCACACCGTGCGGCTGTGGGACGTGGCCGCCGGCAAGACGGTCACCACGATGCGCGGCCATCTGTACGCGGTGACCTCGGTGGCGTTCAGCCCCGACGGGAGCATGCTGGCGACCGGCAGCGACGACTGGAACGTCTGGCTGTGGGACGTGACGAACGGCAAGCCCCGCGCGACGCTCCCCGGACACCGGAACGCGGTGCTGTCGGTCGCGTTCAGCCCCGACGGGCGTACCCTCGCCACCAGCAGCGCCGACCACACCGCGCGGCTGTGGGACGTCCACTTCCAGCCGTCGGCGGCGATCGAGAAGATCTGCCGTGCCGTCAACCGTGACGTCACCGTCCAGGAACGCGCCGATTACCTCCCCAACCACGCCGGCGGCCCGGTCTGCCCCTCCCGCTGACCCCCGCGCCCGACCGCCCGGCGTACCAAGGCGCCGTTCGTCGCTCCGGGACGGGCGTACGGCGATCCGGCGGGCCCGTCGGCCGCAGGGGGGTACCGGGCGGGCCGTCGGCGGGGATGGGCGGGCCTATCGTGGACCATCCGGCCCGGGAGGAGCGATATGTCCGAGATCCAGGCGCTGTTGGACGCGCTGAGCGGACTGCCCCCTACCCGGCCCTCGGGGCCCGCCGAGGCCGAGGAGCTGCTGGCCCGGCTGCGCAGCGCGGCCGCCCGCTGGGCCGACGTGCTGGACGAGGCCCGGGAGGGCACCCGTCGCACGCTGCCGCCGCGCGCGGAGGCGGCCCTGACGCTCGCCTTCCGGCGCGCGGAGGAGTCGTACGTGGAGCTGGAGATCGCCCTGCGCGACTGCGCGGAGCACCGGGACCCGGCGCTGTGACCGGCGGGCCGGAACGGGCCTGTTGTCGCGCCGGGGGCGCTGCGTAGACTCCCAGGATCCCCTCCCCCGCCGAAGGACCCTCCGTTGAACCAGACGTACGCGCTGACCGCGGTCACCGCCGTCGTCCTGGTGACGGTGCTGGTGGGCGCGCTGGGGCTGCGGATATCCCGGACCACCTCCGACTTCTACGTGGCCTCGCGGACGGTCGGTCCCCGGCTGAACGCGGCGGCCATCAGCGGGGAGTACCTGTCCGCCGCGTCGTTCCTCGGTGTCGCCGGGCTGGTGCTGCTCCAGGGGCCGGAGATGCTCTGGTACCCCGTCGGCTACACGGCCGGGTACCTGGTGCTGCTGGTGCTGGTCGCGGCCCCGCTGCGGCGTTCGGGCGCGTACACGCTGCCGGACTTCGCGGAGGCCCGGCTCCAGTCGCAGGCCGTGCGGCGGATCGCGGTGGTGTTCGTGCTCGGGGTGGGCTGGCTGTACCTGCTGCCGCAGCTCCAGGGGGCGGGGCTGACCCTGACCGTGCTGACGGGGGCCCCGCACTGGGCGGGCGGGGTCGTCGTCGCGTTCGTGGTCACGGCGGCCGTCGCGGCGGGCGGGATGCGCAGCATCACCTTCGTCCAGGCCTTCCAGTACTGGCTCAAGCTGTGCGCCCTGCTGGTGCCCGCGTTCTTCCTGCTGGCCGCGTGGGCCGGGGACGGCGCGCCGCGGGCCTCCTTCGACGCCCCGGCGGTCTTCCGGGAGCACACCGCCGTCACCCTCGGGCAGGACGTCCGGCTGTCGGTGGACGCCCCGCTGACGCTGACGGTGACCGGGCGGGTGGACGGCCGGGACCACACGGGCGCCGTGCTGACCCTGGAGACGGGCCGGCACACGGTGGCGGCGCACACCCGGCTGGAGTTCACCGCGGGCAGCGCGGTCCCGGACTCCCGGGCGGGCGCTGCCCCGGACTCGCCGGGCTGGTCGAAGCCGCTGTCGACGGGTGACCGCGAGCACCGGCTGTACGCCACGTACGGGCTGATCCTGGCCACCTTCCTCGGCACCATGGGCCTGCCGCACGTGGCGGTGCGCTTCTACACCAGCCCCGACGGGCGGGCCGCCCGGCGCACCACCCTGGTGGTGCTGGGGCTGCTCGGGGTGTTCTACCTGCTGCCGCAGGTGTACGGGGTGCTGGGCCGGATCTACGCGCCCGAGCTGGCGCTGACGGGGAACGCGGACGCGGCGGTCCTGGTGCTGCCGGAGCGGCTGCTGGGCGGGCTGCTCGGGGACCTGCTGGGGGCGCTGCTGGCCGGGGGCGCGTTCGCGGCGTTCCTGTCGACGGCCTCGGGGCTGACGATGGCGGTCGCGGGGGTGCTGCACCAGGACGTGCTGCCCCGGCGCGGGGTGGGGAGCTTCCGCCTGGCGGTGGTGGTGGCGATGGCGGTTCCGCTGGCGGGCGGGGCGGTGGGGAGCCGGGTGCCGGTCGCGGACGCGGTGGGGCTGGCCTTCGCGGTGTCGGCGTCCTCGTTCTGCCCGCTGCTGGTGCTCGGGATCTGGTGGCGGGGTCTGACCCCGCCGGGTGCGGTGGCCGGGCTGCTCACCGGTGGCGGGGCCGCGCTGGGCGCGGTGCTGGCCACGCGGGGCGGGGTGGTTCCCCAGGGGTGGGCGCACGCGCTGCTGGCGTGGCCGGCGGTGTGGTCGGTGCCGCTGGGGTTCCTGACGATGGTGCTGGTGTCGCTGGCGACCCGGTCCCGGGTGCCGGCGGGGGCGGCGGCCGCGCTGGCGCGGCTGCACCTGCCCGAGGACGTGGCCGGGGAGCGTGCGGCGGGGGGCCCGCGGTGACCGGGGCGGAGGTGACGGTGCTCACGGCGGTGGCGGTGCTGCTGCTGGGCCTGGGCTGGGCCGGGGGGCGGTGGCAGGCCCGGCACGGGGAGCGGTCGGCGGGGCTGGACCTGGGCACCCCGGTCGAGCGGGCCACGTTCCACACGCTGCACACCGCTTCGCTGGCCGCTCCCCCGCTGCGGGCGGGGCTCACCGAGGACGCCGCTCGCAAGGCGGCCCGGCGGCTGCGTTCGCTGCTCGGGACGGAGGCGCTGTGCCTGACGGACCGGGAGGCGGTGCTGGCCTGGGACGGTCCGGGCGCCGACCACCACCAGCGGCGGGCGATGGCCCGGGTGGCGGCGATGCTGGAGTCGGGGCGCAGCCAGAGCCTGCGGACGGATTGCCAGCGGCCGGGGTGCCCGTTGAAGTGGGCGGTGTTCGCGCCGCTGACCGGTGAGGACGGGGTGCTGGGGGCTCTGGTGGCGTACGGGTCGCGGGAGTCGGCGGTGCTGGTGCGGGCCGCGACGGAGGTGGCGCGGTGGGTGTCCGTACAGCTGGAGCTGTCGGAGCTGGACCGGGCGCGGACCCGGCTGATGGAGGCGGAGATCAAGGCGCTGCGGGCGCAGATCTCCCCGCACTTCATCTTCAACTCCCTCGCGGCGATCGCCTCGTTCGTGCGGACGGATCCGGAGCGGGCGCGGGAGCTGCTGCTGGAGTTCGCCGACTTCACGCGCTACTCGTTCCGCCGGCACGGGGATTTCACGACGCTGGCCGAGGAGCTGCGGTCGATCGAGCGGTACCTGGCACTGGCGGGGGCCCGGTTCGGGGACCGGCTGAAGGTGACCTTGCAGGTGGCGCCCGAGGTGCTGCCGGTGGCGCTGCCGTTCCTGTGTCTGCAGCCGCTGGTGGAGAACGCGGTCAAGCACGGGGTGGAGGACTCCACGGAGGAGTGCCGGATCACCATCGCGGCGCGGGACGCGGGCTCGGAGGCGGTGCTGACGATCGAGGACAACGGTGTGGGGATGGATCCGGCGCGGCTGCGGCGGATCCTGGCCGGGGAGGCGGCGGGGTCCGCGTCGGGGGTCGGCCTGCCGAACGTGGACGAGCGGATGCGCCAGGTGTACGGGGACGACTACGGGCTCGTCGTGGAGACGGGTGTAGGGGCCGGGATGAAGGTCACCGTCCGCATCCCCAAGTACCGGGCGGGCGTGGCCCCCTTCTGACGCGCGGCGGCGGAGACGTCCGTGGCCCCGGCCCCGCCGGGAGGGGCGGGGACGGGGCCACGGGAACGGCGTACTAGCTCCAGCTGGCGTGCAGCGGCTTGCCCTCGGCGTAGCCGGCGGCGGACTGGATGCCGACGACGGCCTTCTCCTCGAACTCGGCGAGCGAGCCGGCACCGGCGTAGGTGCAGGAGGAGCGGACGCCCGCGATGATCGAGTCGATCAGGTCCTCGACGCCCGGGCGGGCCGGGTCGAGGAACATGCGGGAGGTGGAGATGCCCTCCTCGAACAGCGCCTTGCGGGCGCGGTCGTAGGCCGACTCCTCCGAGGTGCGGTTGCGCACGGCGCGCGCGGAGGCCATGCCGAAGGACTCCTTGTACAGGCGGCCCTCGGCCGACTGCTGGAGGTCGCCCGGGGACTCGTACGTACCGGCGAACCAGGAGCCGATCATGACGTTGGAGGCGCCGGCGGCCAGCGCCATCGCCACGTCGCGCGGGTGGCGGACGCCGCCGTCGGCCCAGACGTGCTTGCCGTACTTCTTGGCCTCGGCCGCGCACTCCAGCACCGCGGAGAACTGCGGGCGGCCCACGCCGGTCATCATGCGGGTGGTGCACATGGCGCCGGGGCCCACGCCGACCTTGATGATGTCGGCGCCGGCGTCGATGAGGTCCTTGACGCCCTCGGCGGCGACGATGTTGCCGGCGACGATCGGGACCTTCGGGTCCAGGGCGCGCACGGCCTTGATCGCGCTGATCATCGACTCCTGGTGGCCGTGGGCCGTGTCGATGACGAGCGTGTCCACGCCGGCGTCGAGGAGCTGCTTGGCCTTGCCCACGAAGTCGCCGTTGATGCCGACGGCGGCGGCGATGCGCAGCTTGCCCTCGGCGTCGGTGGCGGGGGTGTACAGGGTCGCGCGGAGGGCGCCCTTGCGGGTCAGGATGCCGACCAGCCTGCCGTCCTTGTCGACGGCCGGGGCCAGCTTGCGGTGGCCGGCGTCGAGCTGGTTGAAGGCGTCGCGGGGGTCGATGTCGGCGTCGATGAGCAGGAGCTCCTTCGACATGACCTCGGAGAGCTGGGTGAAGCGGTCCACGCCGGTGAGGTCGTGGTCGGTGACCACGCCGATCGGGCGGTTGTCCGCGTCGACGACCACGCCGGCGCCGTGGGCGCGCTTGGGCAGCAGCGACAGCGCGTCGGCGACGGTCTGGGTGGGCGCCAGCGTGATCGGGGTGTCGAGCACGAGGTGGCGGGTCTTGACCCAGGAGATGACGTCGGTGACGACCTCGATCGGGATGTCCTGGGGGATGACGACGATTCCACCGCGGCGGGCGACGGTCTCGGCCATGCGGCGGCCCGCGATGGCGGTCATGTTCGCCACGACGAGCGGAATGGTGGTGCCGGTGCCGTCGGGCGAAGAGAGGTCCACGCCCTGGCGGGAGCCGACCGCGGAGCGGCTCGGCACCATGAACACATCGTCGTACGTCAGGTCGTACGGCGGCTTCAGGTCATTGAGGAAACGCACGTGCTGAACATCCCAGTCGATCGAAGGATCTTTCTACGGCCTCGACGGGGCACCCAGCCGAGGAAACGCACGTACTTCATTCTCCCACGACCTGGCGTTCACGCCGCCCGGGCTGATCGTCCAGGACATTCCGGGCCGCATGGTCGTTTCCTACGGGACCTTGGTCCCGTGGGGCGGGTCCGGTCCGCAGGGCGGAGAGTGGAATGAGGGTAGTACCACCAGCCGGGCGGGAGGAGCCATGGCGAAGACGACACGCGAGCGGACGCCCGTGGAGATCGAGGGCGACGGCCTGGAGGTCCGGGTCCAGGAGATCGGCGGGGACCTGAGTGTGGGGTTCTTCCGCCTTCCGGCGGGGACGGACATGTCCGAGCCCCTGAAGGGGATGCCGGGCGACATGTGCCAGTGCCCGCACTGGGGGTACCTGCTGAAGGGCCGCCTCCGGATGCGTACGCCGGACGGGGACGAGGAGTACGGGGCGGGCGACGCCTACTACTGGGGCCCGGGGCACGTCCCCCTGGCGCTGGAGGACACCGAGTTCGTCGAGTTCTCCCCCACCGCGCAGTTCCGGGAGGTCATCGACCACGTGAAGGGAGGGGCGGGGTAGGCCGGCACCCGGCCACGCACCGTGTCCGTCCCGCCGCGTACGGCCGCCGTGGGGCGTACGGCCGCCGTAGGGGTCCCGGCGCTGCCGGGGCCCCTACGGCGGCGCCGGGAGTCAGCGGGTGACGGCGCGGCGCGCCGACTGGCCGGGGATGAGCGGCCGGGGCGGCAGGACGGCCGGCGGCCGGGTGCCGCCGGGGCCCTGGTAGCGGACGGGTGTGCCGCGGGGCGCCGGGTCGGGGGTCCGCCCGCCGGTGCCGAGGAGCCTGGCCGCGTGGGCCACGCTGGCGAGGGTGGCGTGGTGGTGCCAGCCGCGGAAGGAGCGGCCCTCGAAGTCACGGATGCCGACGGGTTCACAGGTCTCGGTGAAGTCCAGTGCGACCCGGTCGGTGAGTTTGGCCAGCAGGAAGAGCTGGGCGAGCGGCCGGTCGCCGATGTTGGTGATCCAGAACTCGGAGGGCAGCAGCGAGGTCTCCGTCCAGGCGCCCATCAGCAGCAGCGGGGTGGGCGGTGCGGGCGCGGGGCGCTCCTCGCCGGGGGTGGCGAGGATGGCGGCCGAGGTGAGCAGGGTCACCGCTCCCTCGGTGCGGCCGTGCCGGGTCCATTCGACGACGCGGCGCTGGGAGCGCAGCGAGTCGATCAGCTCGCGGGCGGGCGCGGTGTACGGCCCGGGTTTGTGGCGGCCGGTGCCGCCGAAGGAGACGGGCAGGGAGCCGTCGACCTTGAGGACGAAGGGGATGTCCTGGAGGGCGAAGGCCTCGATGGTCTGCGGGAGGTCGGTGTTGGAGACCTCCATCACGACCGGGCGGCGTTGCAGCTGCCAGGTCGCGGACATGCGCTGTACGGCGTGCACGGCGTCCTGTGCGGGGGTGAGGGACCGTGCGGTGTCGGGTATCCCGGCCCTCCGGCGGCGCAGCAGTTCGCCGGTCCAGGGGGCGGGGAGGGTGAGGGTCCATTCGACGGGGAAGGCGGCCTCGCTGGAGGCGAGCCAGATCCCGGAGGCCTGCTGGCAGTTGGCGGTGCGGCCGAGCTGGGGTACGAACTGCCGGCCGACGCCCACGGAGCGGTCGCCGGCCTTCTCGATGACCATGGGCTGCACCACCCAGGCCAGGGGGCGCTGGGCGGTGCGTTCGAGGTGCTGGGCGAGGGACCGGCGTACGGGGGTCCAGTCCCACGGGGATTTGCTGATGAACTGCTGGAGGCTCTGTTCGACGGAACTCGCCCCCGTTCCGGCGATGTTTCGGATTGTTTTCTTCCCGTTGGTGCGCACGAGCCCGTTCAGGTAAACGCGGGCCCAGTTGCGCTGGTCCCGCCGGGGTAAGGACTCGAAGAAAAGCGCGATCAGCACGTCGATCAATTCGGAGATATCCCTGGTGGAATCCTCCGGCAGCACAGTGCGAACCATCTGGGCCTCCCCCGCGACCAGACTAGATCCATGACCCTACTGGACCGCGTAGAACGGCCGTAGGGCCGGGCGGCTACTTCCTGAGGTCGCTGGCAGATTCGAGCCGCTCTTCCTCTACCACGAGCGGGATGGGGATTTGGTTCGCCGCGTAGTAGAGGGCGATCAGGAAGTGTGCGACGAGAGTGAGAGGTGCCGAGAAGAAGGACAGGACCACGGTCAAGGGATAGGCGACCGCGCCGAGGCCGAATCGCACGCGGGTGGCCCGGGCCCCGTCCTTGTCCACCGTTTCGTGGAAGAGGTGCCCGACCTTGGTGACGTACCACCAGAAGGCCAGGAAGACGAGAGCGTACACGACGGTCCACGAGCTGTAGAGGATTGCGGCCACGTTGGCCGAATCCCCGTCCGTGAGGTGCTCGGCGAGCACGTTGGTGGTGTACGGAATCACCGATACCACCATCAGCACCAGCAGGTTCAGGAACAACAGGGGTCGGTCGACCCGCTTGAGGTGACTGAAGATCGTGTGGTGGTTGACCCACATGACACCGATGATGAGGAAACTCACGAGATAGGCCGCGTAGTGCGGCCATTGCTCCCAGAGTCCGTGCCACAGTTCCGTCCCCTGCTCTTCCGGAACCTTTAACTCCAGCACCAGAATGGTGATCACGATGGCGAATACGCCGTCGCTGAACGCCTCCACCCGGTTGGTTTCCTGTTCCATGGACTCCCCTTCGCGAAAATCATTCACGCGTACGGGGAGGGCGTGCCCCCGCCCTCCCCGCTGACGCTACCCAGGAAAAGGGCGTCAGCCGCCGAAGCCGGCCGTCTGGCGCCAGATCCGGCCATCGCGGACGACGAGCGTCCCGAACGCGTGCTCCGGCTCGCCGTTCAGATTCATGATCGCCCGGTAGAAGATGGTGTCCTCCGTCTCGATGTACTCCTGGAGTTCGACCAGCGTGGGCTTCACCGTGAGATAGCCGGTGAACGTCTCGCGAACTGCCTCGATGCCCACCGACACGCCCTCGAAGCGCAGCAGCACGGCGTCCTCGGTGTAGTTCTTCATCACCGCCTCGATGTCCAGGGCGGCCAGCGCCTCCATCTGGCGGACGAAGACGGGGTGCAGCTTGGAGATGTCGTACTTGGCCATGTTCGACTCCCTTTCAGGGTGTGGAAGGTGACGCGACGGGCGGTGCGGCGGTGGTCCCGTCCGGCGGATGCGGATCGGCGCAGGCGGCCGCCCCGGTGAGGGGCAGCCGGACGACCATCCGGGTCTCCCCGGGCTTCGAGCGGGCCGTGATCGACCCGCGGTGGCGCTGGGTCACGATGCGGTAGCTGAGGTGCAGTCCGAGGCCCGTGCCCTTGCCCACGTCCTTGGTCGTGTAGAAGGGCTCGAAGATCCGCGGCAGGGACTCGGCGGGGATGCCCCGCCCGGTGTCCGCGATCTCCACTACCAGGCAGGCGCCCTCCGCCCGCACCCGCAGGGTGAGGGTGCCGGCGCCCTCCATGGCCTCGGCCGCGTTGTCGACCAGGTTGGTCCACACCTGGTTGAGCTCGCTCGGGTAGCCGTCCAGTTCGGGCAGCCCCGGCTCGTACTCCCGCACGATGGTGATGCCCGCGAGCTTGGAGCGCAGGACGATCAGGGTGTTCTCCAGGCCGTCGGGCACGGAGAACCTCTGCTCGGGGGCCCGGTCCAGATTGGCGTAGTCCCGGGTGGCGGAGACCAGCTGGGAGATCCGGGGGCCGGCCGCGCGCAGTTCGGCGGCCAGCGAGCGGGCCTCCAGCAGCGCCGCCAGGTGGTCCAGGGCGGCGGGCAGGGAGGCCTCGCCGACGCCCTCCAGCCGCTCCACCAGCCAGCCCGGCTCCAGCCCGAGGTCGGCGGCCTCGGAGCCGAGCAGCCCGGGGCGTTCGGCGCCCGCCTCGTGCGCCCAGTCGGCGATCTCCTCCTCGGCGTCCGCCTGGGCGAGCGGGTCGGTGGTATCCGGCGGCGGGAGCTTGTCCAGCTCCTCGGCGAGCCGGTCCAGTACGGAGCGCTCCGCGCCCGGTGCGGCCGCGCCCCACGCGCAGGCGGTGGCGGTCAGCCGGTCCAGGGCGGGCCCCAGCTCCTGCGCGGCCCGGGCGACCGCCGCCGCCGGGTTGTTCAGCTCGTGCGCGAGGCCGGCGGCGAGGGTGCCGAGGGCCTCGACGGTGGCCCGTTTGCGGGCCTGGACCTCGGAGGACTTGATCCGCCAGGCCAGTACCGGGATCAGCACGGCCGCCACCCCGTGGCAGCGGGTCAGCATCTCGAAGAACACCGGCCTGGGGTAGGCGACGACGGTGGTCGCGGGTCCGCTCGCGGAGGCGGTGGCCACGTAGGAGCCGTCCGTCAGCAGCGGCAGCTCCCCGGTGAAGCGGTGCGCGGCCGAAGGCTTGCCGTCGTGGTCCTCGGCGGCCGCGCCCCCCTCCTCGGTGGAGTGCCGGGTGAGGACCTCCTCCCGGCCGTCGACGACCTTGGTGACGACGAGTCCGCCGGAGAGCAGGACGTGGAAGCCGGTGGCCTCCTGCCCGTCGCGGAAGAGGACCTCCCCGTCGGCGAGGACCCGCGGATCGGAGACCGAGACCAGCCAGTCCAGCTGGTCCTCGGTGATCCGCGCGAAGATCTCCAGGCCCCGCAGGGCCGTGCGCAGTTCTCCGGTGTTCATCCGGTGCTCCCCTCGGCCCTGGTGCGCGCGGCCAGCCGCAGCGTCGTCAGCAGGGCCAGCGCGCACACCCCGGCGACGGCCGCCATGAAGCCGACCGAGGTGCGCTGCAGGCCGTGGATGGTGGTCAGGATCCCGGCGAGGACCGCCGGGACGCTCATGGCGAGGTACGCGAAGACGTAGACGGCGGCGGTCAGTTCACCCCGGTGCGTCGGCTCGGCGAGCGAGCTGAGGGCGCGGAAGGAACCGAGGAAGGCGGCCCCCCAGCCGCTGCCCAGGACGGCCGTGGCCACGAGGAACACGGCCGCCGAGCCGGTGCCCAGGGACAGCAGCACCAGGGCGAGCCCGGCGAGCAGCCCGAACAGGCCGAGCACGGCGGTGCGCAGCGCCCCGGTACGGCCGAGCAGCAGCTGGGCGGCGGTGGCGGCGCCGGCGAGCAGCGCCACGGTGGCACCGCCCAGGAGGTAGTTGGTGCTGCGGAACAGGGACAGGGCCAGGTGCGGGCCGAGCGAGAGGTAGAAGCCGCCGACGGTCCAGACGGCCACCACCGTCAGGACGAGCACCGCGAACCGCCGCCGCACGGCGGCCGGTACCCGGATCCGGTGCACGGCCACCCGGGGCCGCCCGCCCGCGCCCGGTGCGCTCTCGGCCATCCGGGCCACCCCGACGAGGGCGAGGGCGAAGGCCCCGGCCAGCAGGACGTAGCTCAGCACGGTCGGGGCGGGCGCGTACTGGACGAGCACTCCCGCGCCGAGCCCGCCCAGGCCGATGCCGACGGTCGGTCCGGCGCTGTTGACCTGGGCGCCCAGCGCGGGCCGCGAGCGCGGGCTCAGCTCCAGCAGGGCGGCGCCCATCGCCCCGGTGGCCAGGCCCACCGCCAGCCCCTGCACGGCGCGGGCGGCGAGCAGCAGGCCGAGCCCGCCGGCCCCGGCGAAGAGGCCCATGGCGACGATGGCCAGGACCAGCGCGGCGGCCAGCACGGGCCGCCGGCCCAGGGTGTCCGAGAGGGACCCGAACAGCAGCAGGCCGGCCAGCACGGTGACGGCGTACACGGCGAAGACCACGGTGACGACGCCGGAGGACAGCCCCCATTCCTCCTGGTAGAGCACGTACAGGGCGGAGGGCACGGACGAGGAGAGCATCAGCAGGACGAGGACCGCGCCCACCACCCGGAACCCGGAGGTCCGCGCCGTACCGGCGGCTCCCCCGCTCACGCCGTCTCCCGTGTCCCCCGTCAAGGTCGGTTCGGCCACTCTGGTCAACTCCCCTCCTCCCGGCGGCCCCAGGGTCGTCAGGCGGTGATCAGGGCCGCCCGGGCCAGCGCGCGGGCGGTCAGCACGCCCGCGAGGTGGCCCAGGTATTCGGCCGAGGTGCCGCGCCCGGGAACGAACAGCTCCCGGGGCTCGGCTCGGAACGCGGCGAGTACCGCCTCCGTCGTGTACGGGCCCCCGCGCAGCCGCTCCTCGACCCCGCGCAGGCGCAGGGCGCGGGGGGTGGCTCCGGTGACCGCGATCCGCGGCCCGTCGGCGGTGATCCGTACGGCGGCGGCGCACAGCGGGTAGCGGGTGGCGCGGTCGGCGGCCTTCTCGAAGGCGGCGGCCGGGCCGGCGGCGGGCACCAGCAGGGCGGTGACCAGCGATCCGGCGGGCACCCCGGAGGCGACGAGGCGTTCGGCGCCGGCCGTGGTGCGTCCGCCGGGTCCGGCGAGCTCCGCCCGGCCGTCGGCGGCCAGCAGCGCCACGGGCAGGTCGGTGGCCCGTCCGGCGGCGGCCAGGTTGCCCCCGGCGGTGCCCAGGTTGCGGACCTGGGGGTCGCCGTTGGCGCGGGCCGCGGCGGCCAGCTCGGGGGCCTCGGCGAGCACCAGGGGGTGTGCGGCGAGTTCGGCGAGGGTGGTGAGGGCGCCGATGCGCAGGGCCCCGCCGACGCGGGCGACCCCGCGCAGCTCCTCCAGGTGCCGTACGTCGACCAGCAGGCGGGCCCGTTCCGCGCCGGTGCGCAGCCCGGGCAGCAGGCTCTGTCCGCCGGCCAGCGCGCGGGCGCCGGGGGTGGCGAGCAGCGTGAGGGCCTCGTCGAGGGCGGCGGGCCGGGCGTAGTCGAACTCGGTGAGGATCACGGGGCTTCCCCTCTCAGGCGGCGCCACACCTTCTCGGGGGTGAGCGGCATGTCGATGTGCCGTACGCCCAGGTCGGACAGGGCGTCGACGACGGCGTTGACGACGGCGGCGGCGGGCGGCACGGTGGCGATCTCCCCGGCGCCCTTGGCTCCGAGCGGGTTGTGCGGGGAGGGCGTGACGGTCCTGCCGAGGGTGAAGAAGGGGGCATCGGCGGCGCGGGGCAGGGCGTAGTGCTCCAGGTCGGAGGTGAGGAGGATGCCGTTCTCGTCGTACTCGGCGGCCTCCATCAGGGCCTGGCCGAGGCCGTGGACGATGCTGCCCTCGATCTGACCGAGGACCACCGTCGGGTTGCCGATGTTCCCGGCGTCGTCGACGGCGGTGTAGTCCACCACCTCGGTCTCGCCGGTGAGTTCGTCCACCTCGACGACCGCGATGTGCGTGCCGAAGGGGTAGTTGAAGTCCGGCGGGTCGAAGTGGGTGGTCTCGTCGAGGGCCGGCTCGATGTCGGGGGGCAGTCCCCAGCCGTACCACATGGCCATGGCCAGCTCGGCGAAGGTCTTGGCGTTCTGCGGGTTGCCCTCCTCGTGGACCCCGCCGTTCTCGTAGACGGCCTTCTCCTCGGGGATGCCCAGGAAGACGGCGCCGGCCCGGACCAGTTTGGCCTTGATCTTGCGGGCGGTGAGGGCGATGGCTGGGGCGGCCATGCTGTAGGAGCGGGAGCCGTAGGTGCCCTGCCCGTAGGGGGCCTTGAGCGTGTCGCCCTCGTACACCTGGACCTGCTCGGGGTCGATGCCCAGTTCGTCGGCGGCGACCTGTGCGAAGACGGTGCCGTGGCTCTGGCCGGTGGAGGCGGAGCCGACGGTGACGGTGACCTCGCCGGTGGGGTGGACGCGGATGTTGGCGCTCTCCCAGGTGCCTCCGAGCATGCCCTCCTGGGACATCCGGGTGGAGGGCCCGACGCCGCAGACGGCGACGTAGGTGGCGATGCCGACGCCGAGGCGCTTGCCGCGGGCGCGGGCGGCGGCCTTGCGGGCGGGCATGGCGTCGTAGCCGGACAGTTCGACGGCCCGGTCGAAGTTCAGCCGGTAGTCGCCGGAGTCGTAGGTCCAGCCGAGGCCGTTGTCGTAGGGGAACTTCTCCTTCGGCACCAGGTTGGCGCGCCGGACCTCCGCCGGGTCCATGCCGATCTCGGCGGCGTAGCGGTCGACGAGCCGTTCCATCAGGAACGCGGCCTCGGCGCGCCCGCTGCCGCGCTGGGCGCCGAGCGGGACGGTGTTGGTGAAGGCGGCGTAGACCTCGCAGAACGCGGCGGGGATGTCGTACATGCCGCTGATGGAACGTCCCATCAGGGCGGTGGCGACTCCGGGGCCGATGGTGGAGGGGTAGGCGCCGAGGTTGGCGTAGCTGGTGCAGCGGACGGCGGTGATGCGGCCGTCGCGGGTGCCGGCGAGGGTGACGTGCTGGCGGTGGTCGCGGCCCTGGACGGTGGAGTTCATCAGGCCGGTGCGGGTGTCCACCCATTTGACGGGGCGGCCGCCGAGGGCCTTGGACAGGAGCAGGACCAGCGCCATGTCGGGGTACAGGTAGCCCTTGGTGCCGAAGCTGCCGCCGACGGTCGGGGCGATCACCCGGAGCTTGTTGAAGGGGATGCCGAGGACCAGCGCGGCGAGCAGGAAGCGGTGGTTGTGCGGGCCCTGGGTGGAGGCGTGGAGGGTGTACTCGCCGGTCGCCGGGTCGTGGACGCCGACGGCTCCGCGGGGCTCGATGGGGCTGTTGATGGTGCGCTGGTTGACGAGATCGAGCTCTACGGTGACCTCGGCGGCGGCGATGGCCGCGTCGGTGCGCTCCCGGTCCCCGCAGGTCCAGTACGCGTTCAGGTTGCCGGGGACGGCCTCGTGGAGCCGGGGCGCGCCGTCGGCGAGGGCGTGGTCGGCGCGGGTGACCACGGGCAGCGGCTCGTACGCGACGGAGATCTCGGCGAGCGCGGCGGCGGCCTGGCGCGGGGTCTCGGCGACGACGGCGGCGATCGGGTCGCCGACGTGGCGGACGGTGTCGCCGGTGAGCACGGGGCGGGCGCCGGGAAGTCCGTAGGGGTGGGGCGGGAAGTGGCTCTCGACCCCGCCGGGTATCCAGATGCAGGGCAGCGGCATCACGTCGGGGAAGTCGGCGGCCGTGGCCACCTTCAGTACGCCCGGGAGCTGTTCGGCGGCCTTGGTGTCGATGGACAGGATCCTGGCGTGGGCGACCGGGCTGCCGAGGATGGCCATGTGGGCGGTGCCCGGCAGGTCGATGTCCGCCACGTACCGGGCCTCGCCGCGCAGCAGGCGCGGGTCTTCGCGGCTGTCCAGCGGCCTTCCGAGGACGCCGGCGGCGGCGTCGGCCGCGACGTCGGCCGCGGCGCCCCGTTCCTCCGATACGGCGGTCATGCCGGTCACCGCCCCTCGGGTTCGGCGGGGGCGCAGGCGCGCTGCACGCCGCGGACCACGCTGTGGTAGCCGGTGCAGCGGCACAGGTTCCCGGTGAGCCATTCGCGGATCTCGGGCTCGGTGGGGGCCGGGCCGCCGGCGGCGCTTTTGACGAGCGCCGCGTCGACGAGTTCGCCGAGGGCCATCACCATGCCGGGCGTGCAGAAGCCGCACTGGGTGCCGTGTTCCCGGCGCAGGGCCTCCTGGAGGCCGGTCAGCTCCCCGCCGGGGGCGGTGACGCCCTCGATGGTGGTGACCTCGGAGCCCGCGGCGGAGGCGGTGAGGATCAGGCAGCTCTTGACGGACCTGCCGTCCAGGCGGACCACGCAGGTGCCGCACTGGCCGGTGTCGCAGCCCACCTTGGTGCCGGTGAGGCCGAGGCCGTCGCGGAGCCGTTCCACGAGGAGTTCGTTCGGCCGGGCCGTGAACTCCTCGGGTCTTCCGTTCACGTGGAGGGTCAGGGGGAGGCTGGTCAGATCCATGCGAGCGCCTGCGCTTCCGTGAGCGACCGGTTGAAGAGGGGACCGCCGGGCTGCTGGAGGATTCCTCCGGAGTGCAGCGGGCCGGTGTCGACGGGGGCGAATCCGAGGTCGGTGATGATTCCGGCGACGATGTCCTTCGCCTTGGTGTCGTCGCCCGCCGTGTAGTGGGCGAGGCGCTCGGACGCCGTGCGGCCGGAGGCGGTCCCGGCGACGGCGAGGGTTTCGAAGTGCATGGTGTTCAGGGATTTCACGACCCTGGCTCCGGGGTACCACTCGGCGACGAGTTCGCTGGAGCCGCGTCCGCCGAGGTCGGCGGGGGTGCCGGGGCCGCTGAACGCGTTGGTCGCGTCCACCAGCACCTTGTCCTGGACGACGTGCGGGGGCAGCAGTCCGCGTACGCCTGCGAAGGGCACCATCAGCACCAGCAGGTCGGCCCGGCCGGCCGCCTCGACGGGGTGCTCCGCGACGGCGGCGGGGCCCAGTTCGGCCAGGAGCGGGGCGAGTGAGTCCGGCCCGCTCGCGTTGGCGAGGACGACCGGATGGCCGGCCGCCACCAGGATCCTCGCGAGGGCCGAGCCGATCCGCCCGGTGCCGATGACGCCTGTCCGCATGAGTGGCTCCTCGTTGGTGTGGTGTCAGTCCATGCCGATCCAGACCGACTTGGTCTGGGTGTAGCTCTCAAGGGATTCCGGTCCGCACTCGCGCCCGTAGCCGGAGGCCTTGTAGCCGCCGTAGGGCACCGAGGGGTCGTACTGGTTGTAGCAATTGACCCAGACCGTCCCCGCCTTGATCTGGGAGGCGACCCGGTGGGCCCGCCTCAGGTCCTTGGTGTGGACCCCGGCGGCGAGGCCGTACGCGCTGTCGTTGGCGATGCGTACGGCGTCCTCCTCGGTGTCGAAGGGGATGATCGACAGGACGGGGCCGAAGATCTCCTCCTGGGCGATCCGCATGCCGTTGTCGACGCCGGTGAAGACGGTGGGCAGGAAGTACAGGCCCTGGCTGGAGGCCCCTTCGGGGGTCCAGCCGCTGCCTCCGGTGCGCAGCAGGGCGCCTTCCTTCTCGCCGACCTCGATGTAGGAGCTGACCTTGTCGAACTGGGCGCGGTGGGCGAGGGGCCCGAAGAGGGTCTCCGGGTCGCGCGGGTCCCCGGGCCTGAGGGCGGCGGCCCTGCGGACCAGGCGTTCGACCATCTCGTCGTGGACGGGGCGGTGCAGCAGCAGCCGGGAGCCGGCGGTGCAGATCTCGCCCTTGTTGTAGTAGATGCCGAAGAAGGCGAGTTCCTCGGCGGCGTCGAGGTCGGCGTCGGCGAAGACGATGTTGGCGGACTTGCCGCCGAGCTCCATCGTCACCTTCTTCAGGGTGCCGGCGGACTTGCGGATGATCGACTGGCCGACGGCGGTGGAGCCGGTGAAGGCGATCTTGTCGATGTCGGGGTGGCCGGTGAGGGTCTCCCCCAGCTCGACGCCCGGACCGGTGACGACGTTGAGCACCCCGTCGGGGATCTCCGCCTCCTGGAAGAGCTCGGCGATCTTGAGTGCGGTGAGCGGGGTGGCCGGGGAGGGCTTGTGGACGACCGTGTTCCCGGCCGCCAGGGCCGGGGCGATCTTGGTCATCGACAGCAGGAGCGGGAAGTTGAAGGGGGTGATGGCGCAGACCACGCCCAGCGGCTCGCGCAGGGTGTAGGCGAGCTGTCCGCCGGCCGGGGCCCGGGAGGAACCGTCGACCCGGGTGACCGCGCCCGCGTAGTAGTGCATCAGCTGGGCGGCCATGGGCGCGTCGACCGTGCTGGAGAAGGCGAACGGCTTGCCCATGTCCACCGTTTCCAGCAGGGCTATCTCCTCCAGGTCCCGCTCGATGAGCTCACCGACACGGTTCAGGCGCAGCGCGCGTTCCTGCGCGGACAGCCGGCTCCACGGACCTTCCTCGTACGCGGCGCGGGCGGCCGCGACGGCGGCGTCCGCGTCGGTCGCGGCGGCCTGGGCCACGGGCACGATCTCCTGGCCGTCGATCGGGCTGATGTCCGGTTCCGTGCGGCCGTCCCGGGCGGGCACCCATTGGCCGCCGATGAACAGCTTCCCGGGGTTGGCCAGGGGCTGGTCGCTGAGCACGCGCTTGGTCATGGCTGCACCTTCCGGTGTCTCGGGGGCTAGGCCGTGTCTTTTGGATCAGGCCGGATCAGGGACGGCGTCTGGTGCGTGCGATCGCAAGGCGGAGGAGGGAGCCGCTGCGGAGCATGGGCGGCCGGCGACAACGCGGCGAGCCGCGGTGCCTGGGGGTCCCCCCGGACGGAGAATGGGGGAGGGCCGGGCCCGGCCATGATCCGCCGGACACCCCCTAGCCGCCGCCGAGCTGCCGCAGGAAGGTCTCGGCGAGGGCCTTGGAGGAGTAGGGGTTCTGGCCGGTGATGAGCCTGCGGTCCACGACGACGTGCGAGTCCCAGATCGCTTCGGCCTTCTCGTAACGGGCGCCGAGTCTGGTCAGCTCGGCCTCCAGGATCAGCGGGAGCCGGCCCGCCATGTCGGTGACCAGTTCCTCCGCGTGCGAGAAGGCGGTCATCCGGTATCCCTCGAAGGGCCAGCGGCCCTCGCCGTCCCGGAGGGAGAGGAGTGCGGTGTGGCCGTGGCAGACGGTGGCGAGCGGTTTGTCCTGGCCCATGGCCCAGCGCAGCAGCTGCGCCAGCTCGTCGGACTTGGGGAGGTCGCCGATGGCGCCGTGGCCTCCGCTGATGTAGACGCCGTCGTAGCCGGCGACGTCCTTCTCGCCGAGGGATTCCACCGCGAGGGGCTGCTTGAGCTCGGGGGTCTGCTCGATGACGCGGAGGTACTCGGCGGCGTTGGCCGCGTCCCGGTCCGGGGAGCCCTCGGGGCGGACCCACCGCAGGAATTCGGGGTCGACGCTGGTCCGGTCGACGGTGGGGGCCCCGCCGCCGATCGTCGCCACGTCGACGGTGTGGCCGGCCGCACGGAAGAGGGTGAAGGGAACGACGAATTCCTCGGCCCAGAATCCCGAGGGGTGCTGTTCCCCGTCCAGCAGATGGAGGGTGGCCTTCGCCGTCAGGACGACGAGAATCCTCATGATTCTCTCCTTGTTCTGGATCGCTGCCGATTCAACACGGCCCCTCGCGAGGGGCGTAAGGGGGCGGCGTCAGGCCCGTGATACTTCGTCACGTGCGTCCAACACCGAGAGGATCGAGCGGAATTCACCGACCAGGGGGTGGTCGGGAAGGGCTTCCGCGAATATGCGTTCTCCGTAGAGGGCCGCCATTTCCGGAACGTACGGAAGAATCCCGGCCAGGGGGGCGCCGTACACTTCCTCGGCCCTGCGGGCCACCACGTCCCGGTCCACGCCCTCGGGCGCCATGCTCAGCACCAGGGCCCGCCGGCAGACCAGCCGCCCGGCCAGGGCGATGGTCTCCTCGACCCCGGACAGGTCGACTCGGTCGGCCCGCGCCATGATCAGTACGACGTCGGCGCTGCCCATGGCGGTCACCGACTCGTTGTTCAGGCCCGCGTGGGTGTCGAGCAGCAGGACGTCGAGCGCGTGGCTCTCGGCCAGCCGGTCGAACCCCTCCGGGAGCAGGCCCACGTCGTACCCGGTGGTCATCAGTTCCCGCAGGGCCGCCGTCCCGGTCCGGGCCGGTACGACGTACAGCCCGGGCACGGCGGTGGGCCGGGCCGCGGCCTCGATCTCGCAGCGGCCGAGCAGGTAGTCGGCCAGGGAGCCGGTGCCGGGGCCGAGCGCGAACAGCAGGTCCAGGGCGGGTGACTGGAGGTCGGTGTCGACCACCCCCACCCGGCGTCCCGCGCCCGCCAGCAGCAGCGCGAGGTTCGCCAGCACCGAGGACTTCCCGGTGCCGCCGCGGTGCGAGTGCACCACGATGGTCCGGGTCATCACGCCACCTCCCGGTAGCCGTCGCCGTCCGCGTGCGGCCCCCGCGCCGCACGTGGCCGGTGCAGGGCCAGCATGGTGACGTCGTCGTGCTGTTCGGCGGTGCCGGTGTGCTCGCGCACCGCCCGGTCCATCACGTCGACCACGTCCCGCCCGCTCGCCGGGGGGCCGGCGAGCAGTTCCAGCATCCTTTCGTCACCGAGGAAGCTGCCGTCGGGGCAGCGGGCCTCGGGTACTCCGTCGGTGAACACGAAGAGGGTGTCGCCGGGGTTCAGCTGGGCGTAGCCGAGGGTGTAGACGCAGTCGGGCATCACCCCGACCGCCGGCCCCGTGACCTCCAGGGTCCGGGGCCGGGATCCGTCGCCGGAGAGCAGCAGCGGCGGGTTGTGGCCGCCGTTGATGTAGACGAGGCTGCCGGTCAGCGGGTCCAGCACCCCGAAGAAGAGGGTGGCGAAGTAGCCCTGCCTCAGGTGGTTGCGGGTGAGGTAGCCGTTGGTGGCGGTGACCGCGTTGAGCAGCGGGGTGGCGCCGACGACCGGGGTGCGCCGGCTGCCGCCGGTGCGGCCCGCGGCCATCAGGTGCTGGAGCCCGCTGTTCTCGGCGGTGTGGCGCAGCAGGGAGCGGATGAGGGCCATGAACAGGGCCGCGCCGACCCCCTTGTCGCAGACGTCGGCGACGACGACCGCGAGGCGCCGGCCCCGGGAGATCTCGAAGACGTCGTAGAAGTCCCCGGCGACCTGCCGGGCGGGCCGGAAGCGCACGTCGATCTCCCAGCCGTCGGGGACCGGCAGCGCTTCGGGCAGGAAGCCGGCCTGGATCTCGCGGCCGATCTCCAGTTCCTTCTCGTACCCCATGAGTTCGGCGCGGGCGTCGGCCTCGCGCAGGGTGCGGCCGAGTCCGGCCCGTTCGGCGCAGCTGTGCAGCCGGGCTCCGACGAGGGCGGGCAGGAAGGGCGGGACGAGGTAGTCGTGGCCGAGGCGGACGTGCCGCTCCAGTCCGGCGAACTCCCGGGCGGTCCAGACCACCACGATCGGGGCCCCGGCCCAGCGGCGCAGCCGGCGCACGGCGCTGCGTACGGTCTCCCCGTCGGCCTCGGCGGGGGCGAGCAGCACGTCCGCGACGGGCAGCAGTTCGAGGCGGCCGCACAGCAGCTCCGGCAGGGTCCGGGGGACGAGTTCGGCGTCCATCTCCCGCAGGGCGTCCAGCAGTTCGATGGGCGGCGGCGGGTACACGTCCAGGATGATCACGGTCGTGGAGGGCATGCGTCCGTCCCCTCGTCGGCCTTCACGGTCAGCGTGCTGATGTTGCGGCCGTCCCTGCGGGCGTAGGCGTACGAGTCCACGCTGGTCAGGGCCAGGTGGATGCCGAGGCCGCCGACCCGCCGCCGTTCCGGGGGGATCCCGGGGGCGGGGGGCAGGCGGCCGGCGACGGGATCGAACGCGGGGGCGGTGTCCTCGATGACGATCCGCACCCCGTCGGGACCGGAGCGGCCGTGGACGGTGATCCGTCCGCCGCCGCCCCGGTACCCGTGCATCACGATGTTGGTGGCCAGCTCGTCCACGGCCAGCCGGATCCGGTACGTGGCCCCCTTGCCGAGGCCCGCCCGTCCGGCCAGCCGCAGGACGAACGCGGCGATCTCGCCCAGTGCCCCCACCGTGGCGGGCACGTCCAGCACGGCGGGCTTCCTCGCCAGTTCCACCATCTCAGTCACCGTTCCGGGCGTCGTGCTCAGTCATCGGAGAGGACGATGCTGCGGTCGAGCCCGGCCGTGCGGATGGTCCGGGCGACGGGCTCGATGGCGCCGGTCACCTTGATGGTGACCGCGCCGCCGACCTTCTGCTGGGCGAAGACCAGGGAGCGCAGGCCGGCGCTGGCCATGTAGCCGACCCCGGCCATCCGGATCTCGACGGTGCCGGTGCCGTGCCCGGCGGCCTTCTCGATGGTCTGGTGGAACTCCGGCGCGGTCTTCGCGTCCAGCTCGCCCGTCAGCTCGATCACGGTGGTGTCGCCCTCGATGCTCAGGGACACGGAAAGCGGCATGTCAGGGTCTCCTTCGGTGCGGGGCGGGTCAGTCGCCTCGGGGCTCGGGTGCGGTGGCCCGGCCGACCAGGATCACGACCGAGCGCGGGCCGATCAGGTACTTCCCGGCGTTGTCGAGCTCCCGCTCCGCCCCCGGGGTGCGGATGTCGTGCGGTGCCCCGGCGCCGGTGTCGGCGAACAGGTGCCAGCTGCGGCCGCCGGGCAGCGCGGGCAGTTCCAGGTCGTGCGCCTCCCAGTGGGAGTTCATGGCCACGTACACCACGTCCTGGTCGCCGGTGCCGCAGCGGGCCACGGCCAGCAGCCGGCTCTCCGCCGACCAGTCGGGCTGCCAGGCCCGCTCCCCGTGCCAGCTGATGTCGGGCAGGCCCAGGCCTTCCCGGAGCCGGCCGGTGGGGTGGGCGGTGGAGCGCAGCTCGCGGTGGTGGGCCCGGAAGGCGATCATCTCGCGGGTGAACCGGAGCAGTTCGGCGTTCTCGTCGACCTGCTCCCAGTCGAACCAGGACAGTTCGTTGTCCTGGCAGTACGTGTTGTTGTTGCCCTGCTGGGTCCGCGCGACCTCGTCCCCGGACAGCAGCATCGGGATGCCCTGGCTGGTGAGGAGGATCGCGAGGGCGTTCTTCATCTGCCGCAGCCGCAGGGCGTTGACCTCGGGGTCGTCCGTGGGTCCCTCGGCCCCGCAGTTCCAGCTGTTGTTGTCGTTGGCTCCGTCGTTGTTGCCCTCGCCGTTGGCCTCGTTGTGCTTGTCGTTGTACGAGACGAGGTCGGCCAGGCTGAAGCCGTCGTGCGCGGTGAGGAAGTTGACGGAGGCCGACGTCCCCCGGCTGGAGTAGAGGTCGGGCGAGCCGGCGATCCGGGTGGCCAGCTCGCCGGTGACGCCGGGGTCGCCCTTGAGGAAGCGGCGGACGGTGTCGCGGTACTTGCCGTTCCACTCGGCCCAGCGGCCGTAGGCCGGGAAGTTGCCGACCTCGTAGAGGCCGCCGGCGTCCCAGGCCTCGGCGATGAGCTTGGTGTGCCGCAGGACCGGGTCGAAGGCGAGCATCTCCAGCAGCGGCGGGTTGGGCAGCGGGGTGCCGTCCAGGTCCCGGCCGAGGATGGCGGCGAGGTCGAAGCGGAAGCCGTCGATGTGGTAGTCGGCGACCCAGTGGCGCAGGCAGTCCAGGACGTAGTTGCGGACCACGGGGTGGTTGCAGTTGACCGTGTTGCCGGTGCCGCTGAAGTTGAAGTAGTACCCCTCGGGCGTGAGCATGTAGTACGTGGCGTTGTCCAGGCCCTTGAAGGAGATGGTGGGGCCCTGCTCGTTGCCCTCCGCGGTGTGGTTGAAGACCACGTCGAGGATGACCTCGATGCCGGCGGCGTGCAGGTCCTTGATCAGGGTGCGGAACTCGTCGCCCTGCATCCCGTAGCGTCCGGTGGCCGCGTAGCCGGCCTTCGGGGCGAAGAAGGAGACGGTGTTGTAGCCCCAGTAGTCGTAGAGCTTCTCGCCGGTCTCGGGGTTGGTGCGCGGGTTGTCGCTCTCGTCGAACTCGAAGACGGGCAGCAGCTCGATGCAGTTGACGCCGAGCTCCTTCAGATACGGGATCTTCTCCCGCAGCCCCGCGAAGGTGCCGGGGGCCGTGACCTGCGAGGAGGGGTGGCGGGTGAAGCCGCGCACGTGGGCCTCGTACACGACGAGGTCCTCGGCGGGTATCCGCAGCGGGGTGTCGTCGCCCCAGTCGAAGTCCTGGAGGCAGACCCGCGAGCGGTACTGGTAGCCGCGGCTGCGGTCCGGTTCGTCGCCCCACACGTCGCGGCCTGCGATCAGCCGGGCGTAGGGGTCGGACAGGACCTGACGGGCGTCGAAGCGGTGCCCGGTGGCCGGATCGTAGGGGCCGTCGGCCCGGTACCCGTACTCGATGTTCTCGTGGTCGAGGCCGAAGACCGTCATGGCGAAGACGCTGCCGGTGCGGAACTCCTCGGGGAATTCCAGCTCGGCCATCGGCTCGGGCTCTCCGCGCTTGTAGATGACCAGGGACATGGAGGTCGCCTGGTCGGAGAAGACGGAGAAACTGACCCCGCCGGGGACCACGTTGGCCCCGAAGGGGAACGGCTTGCCCGCGCGGACGCGGTACCCGCCCACCTCGTGGGTCGGGTACGCGTCCACGCGCAGCACCTGCTCGGAGCGGGCCTCGCTCACCGCGCGGCCCTGGCCCGGGTCGCGGCGGCCTCGCCGGTCTCGAAGAAGTCGAGGAAGCCGGTGGCCGACATGACGAACCGGACTTCCTCGCTCACCCCGTACAGGGTGACGGCGACCCCGGCGTGCTGCGCCTCGCGGTAGACGACGAGCAGCGTGCGCAGCCCGGCGCTGGAGACGTAGGTCACGGCGGTCAGGTCGATCCGCAGCGGCCGGCCCTCGCGGACCAGCGGCAGCAGGGACTCCAGCAGGGTGCCGGAGGTCTCGCTGTTGATCTCGCCGGTGGCGACGAGCACGGTGGCCGTCTTGTTCCGGCGTTCCTTCACGTTCAGACTCATTGCCTGCATTCCCCTCTTGTTGGGGCGCCCCCCGTGGGCACTACCGCTTGTTCACCGGCCGAAGCCGGACCTTGACCTTGACCCGGCCCTGGACGTCGGGGAGGCGGACGGTCAGCGCCTCGGAGTCGAACTCCTCGTAGGGCTTCTCGTCGATCTCCACGGACGCGATCCGCACCGAGCCCGCGGGCAGCAGGTCGGGCGAGACGCGCAGGATCCGGTCGGGCAGGTCGGTCGGGTCGGGCTGGAAGTGGAAGTCCATCTCGCGGCCGTTGACGAGAAGGTTGTTGTAGACGGCGGCGAGGTAGCAGAGCTCCGCCGAGTGGTACATGGACATCGAGTGGCTGCCCTTGAGCCGCTCCGTGCCGAGCAGGTACGGCGTACCGGCGGCGAGCACGTTGAAGTAGACCGCTCCCTCGTCGTGGTCGAGAAAGAAGGTGTTGTAGAAGGCCTGGGCCTGCCGGGCCTCGCGCAGGTTCGCGTCGCCGCCGACCGTGCCGTTCAGGATGAGGTAGGCGAGGATCGCCTGCTCCTGCTGCCACCAGGCCTTGCGGTCGTGCCAGGCGAACCGGTACGCCTCCTGGTCCCCCTCCTTCACCCGTTCCACGACGTCGTACCAGCCGCCGCGCTGGCGGTCGCTGCCGACGGCCGGCATGATCTCGCCGATCTTCCGGGCGAGCTGCTCGTAGGCGGGCTTGGCCTTCAGCGAGTTCATCCGCATCAGGTTCCAGGCGATCTTCAGGTTGTGCCCGACCACCGCGCGGTTCTGCTGCCAGCTGTGCGCCGTGTCGTGCGACCAGTCGCGGAAGAAGCGCTCCTGGACGAACGGGCTGTTCTCGTAGTCCGGGAACCGGTCCGCGATGGTGTCGAAGGTGTACTCCAGGAAGTCGGCGTACTTCTGGTCGCCGGTCGCCAGGTACAGGTTGATCAGGTACGCGGGCGCGTGGTCGCCGACCGAGTTCCAGTTCTTGCGCTCGGCGTTCTCGCCGAGGGACTCGTGGTCGGCGCTGAAGAGGATCGGGTCGATGTGCGAGTAGTAGCCGCCCTGCTCCTCGTCCTTGAAGAACTTGTCGAAGAGCCGGATGGTGGCGTCGGCGTCGTTCTTGATCCGGACGTCGCCGGTGACCCGGTAGGTCTGGACGGGACCGGCCAGCGCGTAGATCTGCTCGTACATCGGGATCGCGTCGTAGTCGTCGGAGAACTCCGAGGTGAAGAGCTTGCGTTCGGTGTCACCGTCGACGCTGATGCCGTGGTACCAGAAGACCACGTCCTCCTCGCTGTCCACGACCCGCATGTGCTTGCGCAGGTACTCGGTGCCCCGCTCGGCGATCTCCAGGTACTCGTCCTTGCCGGTGAGCAGGTAGGCCGAGGCCATGCCGTAGACCAGGCGGGAGATGGTGTCGGTCTCCTGGACGTGGCTGGCGGTCTTGTCGCCGCCGAGCCGGATCTCGGTGCGGTACTCGGTGAAGTCCACCGGTCCGTCGCCGAACTGGGCCCGCTTGTAGAAGTCGGCGAGCGACTCGATCTGCCGGATCCACCAGCCGGCCTCCTCGAAGCGGTAGTCCTCGGCGCCGCGGCCGAGGAACACCAGCCGCTTGGCGTCGAAGCGCCCGCCCCGCTCGGGGTAGTGGACCCCGTAGGCGAAGAGGAACCGGCCCGGGGAGAGCATCTCGTCGACGTGCCCGGAGGCGTCGACGTACGGCTCGTCCAGGTTGCGCACCAGTTCGGCGCTGGGGCCGGAGGCGAGCGAGATCTCGAACTCCCGCTCGTCGGTGGTCTTCAGCCGGAGCAGGCGTGACGAGGTGTCGAAGCGGACGACGTAGCCCGCGATCGTGTCGGAGAAGGAGAAGCTCAGGGAGCCCGCCATGTCATGCACCGTCCTTGTCGTGTGAGCGGTCGTCCTCGTATCCCTGGCTGACCTCGACGATCACGCCGTCGGGGTCGCGCACCCAGACGGTCCGCCAGCCGCAGATGAAGTCGTCGAAGTCCAGCGGGCCCAGGGTCACCTCGGCCGCGTCGCCCAGTTCCGCGAGGAACGCGTCGACGCTGTCGGTCTGGAAGGCCAGGTGGCGGATCCGGCCCGGGGCCGGCGGGCCGTCCTCGTGCGCGGTCCGGGCCGGCTCGGCGGCCGCCGCGAAGAGCTCCAGGTACGCGTCCCCCTTGCGCAGGAAGACGATCCGCGTGGCGCCCAGGTCGACGACCCGGGCCCGGGCGAAGCCGAAGTACCGGGTGTAGAACTCCTCGGTGGTCTTCTGGTCGGCGCAGTTGAGGCCGACGTGGGACCAGACCATCGCGCCCATCAGGCGCTCCCCCGGCCCCGGCCCGCGGAGAGCAGCCCGATGATCCGGCGGGCGAAGAGGTGGTGGTGGGCTCCGGTGCGGCCGGTGACCAGGTCCCCGTCGACCACCACGTCCTCGTCCACGTACTGGGCGCCCATGTTGCGGACGTCCCCGATCAGGTTGTTGTGGCAGACGACCTTGCGGCCGCGGACCTTGTCCGGGATCGAGGAGGCCAGCCACATGCCGTGGCAGATGATCCCCTTGAGCACGGCCGGTTCCTCGAAGGCCCGGCGCAGCAGTTCGGTCGCCGGGGCGAGGACGTCCACGTCCTCGGTGTAGCGCAGCCGGTCGGCGACCATGCCGGAGGGCACGATCAGCGCGGCGTAGCGGCGCAGCTCCGCGTCGTCCAGCCCCTCAAGGGACTTGTCCGCGGTGAAGGGCGCCCGGTACTCGTGCCCGGTGAAGGTGAGGGAGCCGTTGCCCCACAGCCGGGTCAGGAAGTCGACCTCGGCCCCTTCCTCGGCGAACCGGCGCTGGTAGTAGAAGATCTCCGGTTCGTAGAAGTCGCTCTCGACCAGGACCGCGATCCTGGTTCCGGTCAGCGCTCCCTCGCGCAGGACCACGTCAGGCACGGGAGATCCCCCTCAGGAAGTCCGCCGCGCGCTCGGCGATCATCGCGATGGCGGTGTGGCAGTTGCCGGACGGGACGGCGGGCATCACGCCGGCGTCGACGACGCGCAGGTTGCGTACGCCGTGGACCCGCAGCTCGGGGTCGACGACGGCGAGGTCGTCGACGCCCATGCGGCAGGAGCCGGCCTGGTGGTGGTAGCTCTCGGACTTCTGCCGGACGAAGGTCCGCAGCTCCTCGTCGCCCACGACGCCCGGACCGGGCTGGAGCTCCTGCTTGTACCAGGGCGAGAAGGCGGAGGTCGCGAAGAGCTCCCGGGCGAGTTTGACGCCCTGCACCATGCGTTCGAGGTCCCACCGGTCGCCCAGGTAGTTCGGGTGGATCAGCGGGTGGGCCAGCGGATCGGCGCTCGCGAGCCGGATCCAGCCGCGCGAGACCGGGCGTACGACGCCGGGCAGGATGGAGACGGTGTCGGGGTGGTCCTTGCCGACGATCACGTCGAACGGGACGTGGACGAAGGCGATCTGGAGGTCCGGGGCGGGCAGTCCGGGCCGGGAGGACAGGAACAGGGCGCTCTCCGACAGGTTCTGCGCGGGGGGCGGGAGTTCCTGGGTGACCTCGGCCATCAGCCCGGTCAGGACGTGGTTGTGGAAGTTCTCGCCGACCCCGGGCAGGGCGGCGGTGACCGCGATGCCGTGCTCGCGCAGCCGCTCGGGGTGCCCGATGCCCGAGAGCAGCAGCAGCTTGGGGGACTCGATGGCCCCCGCCGCGACGATCACCTCGCGCCGGGCCCGGACGGTGTGCGGGCCCGGGGCCGCGGTGGTGCTGTGCCCGTCGCGGACGGTGCGGCCGGGGACGTCGGCGGGCGGCGCGAGCTGGACGTACTCGACGCCCGTGCAGGTGTCCCCGTCGACGATCAGCCGCGTGGACTGGGCGCTGGTGCGCAGGGTCAGGTTGGGGCGGACGAGCGCCGGCTCCAGGTAGGCGGCCAGGGTGCCCTGGCGGCGCCCGTCGGCGACGTCGATGTGGTGCCAGCCGGTGCCGAAGAGCCCGCGCCGGGGGCCGTCGGTGTTGAAGTCGGCGATCTCCTGGTGGCCCAGCTCGACGGCGGCGTCGATGAAGGCGCGGGAGACCGGGTTGGGGCCGTGCCGTCCGGCGTTCGTGATCCGCTGCGGGCCGGTCGTGCCGGTGGTCGCGGCGGTGGCGTCCTCCTGGCCCTCCAGCAGGGCGAAGTACGGCAGCACGTCCTCGTACGCCCAGCCGGCCGCGCCCTGGTAGGCCCAGTTGTCGAAGTCCGAGGCGTGGCCCCGGACGTGCATCATGATGTAGAGGTTGCTGCTGCCGCCGGGGGCCTTGCCGCGCGGTTCGTACGTACGGCGTCCGCCGAGTCCCGGCTGCGGGACGCTGGTGTAGCCCCAGTCGACGGGCCCGCCGAGCAGCTTGTACCAGGAGGACGGGTCGTCCACCTCGGGCGGGATGCGGGGGCCGCCGGCCTCCAGGACCAGGACGGAGACGTCCGGGTCCTCGGAGAGGCGGCTCGCGAGGACGCTGCCGGCGGTGCCGGAGCCGACGATCACGTAGTCGTACTGTTCCGTGGCCACGAGTCCGGTCCCCCTCAGCCCTGGCCGAGCACCTGGAAGGGGGCGGTGTCGTGGTGGTTCGCCATGTAGGCGATCCGTCCGTCCACGATCTCGAAGTAGTTCATCACATCGGCCTCGATGGCCTGGCCGGAGGCGCTGACGGCGCTGAGGCGGGAGACGGCCGCGGCCTTGGTCCCGTCGACCAGGAAGTGCACGGGCTCGTTGCGGAAGACCCGGTACATGGTCCCCATGCCCTTCATCATCGAGCGCAGGGTCTCCAGGCCCTCGATGTGTCCGGCGAGCTGTTCGTCCATGACCTGGTCCTCGGCGAACAGGCCGCACCAGCGGTCCCAGTCCCCGGCGTTGGCGTACTCGTAGTACTTGGTCAGGATCTCTCGGGCGTCCATCACGTCTCTCATCCCCCTATCGGTCCCTGCGGGTGCCGTCCGCCGCGAACGGTGCCCAGAACTGGCTGAAGTGGGCGGCCGTGTCGCCGAAGAGCCCGTCGCGGCCCTCGAAGATCCGGCCGTCGCGCCACTTCACGAAGTGGAAGACCGGGTAGTCCATCCGCTCGTACGGCGAGGTGCCCGCCGGGTCCGCGCCCTCGCGGAGGGCGGAGTTGCGGCACACGTCGGCGCTGCAGTCCTCCCCGACGAGGACCGCCTCCAGCTCCATCCGGAAGGTGCCGCCCGTGAGTTTGTGGGTCTGCCCCATCAGTTCCAGGAAGGCGTCGAGGCCCTCGTACCAGCCGGCGAGCGGGTGGTTGCCCGGCACCAGCCAGCGCAGGTCCTCGGCGTAGTACTCCAGGATCCGCGCGCGGTCGCCGGAGCCCAGCGCCCGGTAGGCGGCCTCGACCCGCTCGCGTGTCACTCCGGTCATCGCCGCCGCCTTCTCAGAGCGAGCCCGAACCGGGCATCGCTGCCAGTTCGTTGACGGTGTACTGCTTGATCAGCGGCCCGTCCTCGCCCGCGACGACCGTCCAGGTCTGGTCGGCGTCGAAGCCCAGCCACTGGCTGCGGGCGGCCGGCGGGTCCCAGATCTTGGCCTGCCAGTTGACGAGGACCCGGACGATCGCCCGGTCGCCCTCGATGACCGGCTCCACCTTGGTGACCGTGTGCACCTCGTCGAAGAACCGGTGGGTGACGGCGTCGTACCAGCGGCCGAAGCCCTGGTGTCCGAGGAAGGTGTCCTCGGGGACCTTGAACTCCAGGTCCTCGGTGATCAGGGCGAGGACCTGCTCCAGCGGGAGGTGCCGGTCCAGGGCCACGTACCAGTTCTCGGCGAAGGCGCGGATCGCGTCCTCGGTCAGCCGCTCGGCGGGCATGCGGTCTCCTCCTGTCCGTCGGTGGGAAGCGTGGTGCGCCCCGGCGGTGCCGGGTGCGGGAGCTGCTCAGATCTGGACGTCGACCAGGTACGGGCCGGGGTGGGCGAGCATCCGGGCGACGGCGGCCGCGGCCTCGTCGGGCTTCTCCACCCGGGTCCCCCCGGCGCCCAGCGCGCGGGCCAGCCCGGCGAAGTCGATCTCCGGGTGGGACAGGTCGAAGGAGCCCGGGAACGGGTGCTCCGCGATGTCCCGCTCCCGCCAGTACTGGGCGATGTTGTCGTCGAGCAGCCGGTACTTGCGGTTGTTGCAGACCACGAACTTGGCGGCGATGCCGTGCCGGACCGCCGTCCACAGCGCCTGGTAGGTGTACATGGACCCGCCGTCGCCCGCGAAGCCGACGACGAGCCGGTCCGGGTGGGCCAGCTTGGCGCCGACCGCCCCCGGGAAGCCGACGCCCAGCGAACCGCCCCGGGTGAGGTGGTAGTCGCCGGGCCGCTCGGGCGGCAGGTACCGGGTGACCATCGGGGAGGTGGTGAGCGCCTCGTCGAAGACGATCAGGTCCCCGCCGGTGCGCTCGGCGAGCGTCCGCAGGAAGACGGCCATCGGCGTGTCGTCGTCCGGCCGCTCCAGCGCGGCCCGGGCCCGCTCGCGGGTCCGTACGTCCAGCCGCGCGGCCGCGGCCGCCCGCCGGGACGGGGTCAGCCGCTGTTCCAGTACGCCGGCCAGCGCGCGCAGCGCGTACCGCGGGTCGGCGGCGAGGCCGAGGTCGACCGGGTGGTTCTTCGCGATCTCGTAGGCGTTGAGGTCGATGTGCACGACCCTGGCGTCCGGCCGGAAGGGGTTCTCCAGCTCGGGGAACACCTCGGGGAAGACGTAGGTGCCGACGATCAGCACCCCGTCCGCGCCCGCGACCAGCTCCTTGCTGTGCGGGCCGAACATGTGGCCCGTCTGGCCCCGGCGCAGCGGGTGCGAGGCGGCGATGTTCACCTCGGAGGAGTCGACCTCGTAGACGTCGGCGCCCAGCAGCTCGGCGACGGCGGCGAGTTCGGCCTGCGCCCCGGAGAGCGCGACCCCGTCCCCGACGAGGACCACCGGGCGTTCGGCTCCGGCGAGCAGTTCCGCCGCCCGTGCGACCGAGGCCGGCGAGGGCGCCACGTCGGTGAGCGGCACGGTGGCGGGCAGGACGGGCTCGGAGTTGGGCTCGTCCAGCACGTCCATGGGCAGGGCCACGAACACCGGGCCGCGCGGCGAGGTCAGCGCGATCTTGACGGCCCGGCGGACGGTGCGGAGCACGGACCGGGGGTCGGTGACCCGGGTCGCGTATTTGGTGACGGGTTTGGCCATGGCGACCAGGTCGCAGGCCATCTGCGCGTCCATGGCGTCGTAGCGGACCCCGGCGTCGCCGGCGACCACCACGAGCGGGGTGTGGCCGCGCAGCGACTGGTAGAGCATGCCGATGCCGTTGCCCAGCCCCACGCCGGAGTGCAGCTGGAGCAGGGCCGCGCCGCCGGTGGCGCGGGCGTAGCCGTCGGCGATGCCCGCGGCCACGGTCTCCTGGAGGGCGAGGACGTACCGGAAGTCCGCCGCCGCGTCCACCGCGTCGAGGAATCCCTGTTCCACCGTTCCCGGATTTCCGAACATCACGTTCAGACCGTCGGCCTTGAACTGTTCGATCAGCCTTTCCCGTCCGGGAGTGGCTTCGGTATTCATCGGACTCCCCCCTTTTCGCCTACCACCCGTAGCGGGTGAGACCGTCCTCCAGGACTTCCACGATCTTCTGCCCCGTGAGATAAGAGTCGGGGGTCGAGCGGCCGGTGACGAAGGGGTAGTCGACGACCACCGAGAGCGGCTTTCCGAAATTCCCGTGATAGGCGCCGCGCGGGCCGGTCGCATCGCGCAGGATGTACTCCAGCGGATACGGGGGCGGGCCCATGTTGAAGTCGGTGCCGAGGAATCCGGTGCCGTCCTTGTAGTCGTACTCCTTGCAGTGGCCGGTGACGTGCTTGCCCCAGATGATGCTCTTGCGGTCGTCCCAGTCCCGGGCGAATGCCAGGCAGGCGACGCCGTAGCACTCGGCCGCGACGACCTTGCCGGCCTTCTTGAAGGCCAGGATCAGGGCGTGCACCCGCTCGTTGTTGGCGAGGTCGGCGATCGGACCGCTGCCGCCGACGATGAGGATGGCGTCGTATTCCGCGACGTCGGCGTCGATCCGGTCCAGGTCGCGGTGGTACTGCTCCAGCTTGCGCAGGTATCCCTCGTCGCTCGTGTACGGGCGCTCGGGCACCCACGCCTCGATGTCGAGCGGTGAGTCGAGCCGGTTCGACTGCTCGAACTCGCGGCCCAGCCGGGCGTTCTCCTCGGTGGTCACCGAGCGGCCCAGCGGCGGGTCGACGTAGTTCGCGTCGAGGCTCGGCGGAAGTGCGTGCGCGCGCTTTCCGGTCGGCGTGGCGAATACGGTCTCGTAACCCCGCTCGTCGAACGTGGCTATCGGTCCGATCAGCTCCTCGGACCAGTAGCCGTGTTCGGAGACAATGACCAGAATCTTTCGGCTCACAGATTCCTCCAGGCGCCGCCTGTTGTCGTTTGCGTCCCCCACACTGCGTGCGCCCGGGGCCCGCGTCAAAGGGCGCGAATGCGACTTCGTGAGGTAGCGGGCAAGGTGGCGGCACCACCTCACCTAGTCGGCCGCCGAGGTCAGGAAGTACCCGCCGGACTTCCTGACCTCGGCCGGATCGATGAACCGTTTCGAGATCCCCGATTTATGGTCTGGACGCGCCGTGATGGTCGGGCGCGACGGGGTGTACGAGTGCGCGAGGAGAGGGACGGGGACGATGACGATGGAGTTGTTGTGCACACACATCGACCAGATACGTCCGGTGAAGCCATCCGCCGAGGGGTGCGAGGAGTGCCTGCGGCTGGGCGACGTCTGGGTGCACCTGCGGATGTGCCTGAGCTGCGGTCACGTCGGATGCTGCGACTCGTCGAAGAACCGCCACGCCACCCGGCACCACAGGTCGACGGCCCATCCGATCGCGGCCTCGCACGAGCCCGGTGAGGACTGGGCCTGGTGCTACGCCGACCAGCTGATGCTGGACCCGGCGTGAGCGCGGCCCCGGAGGGCGCGGCCGCCCCCGCGACGACGACCGCGACGACCGCCGCCGCGGGTGCCGCCGCGCGCGCCGAGAGCCGCAAGCCGGTCATCCTGGCCGTGGACGACGACCCGCAGGTGCTGCGCGCCGTCCGGCGCGACCTGCGCAGCGCCTACGGCGACCGTTACCGGGTGCTCGGCGCCTCCTCGGCCGCGGACGCCCTGAAGATCCTGGACTCCCTCGACGAGCGCGGCCACGACCCCGCGCTGTTCCTCGTCGACCAGCGGATGCCCGACGTCACCGGGGTGGAGTTCCTGCTGGAGGCCGTCAGCCGCTTCCCGGACGCGCGCCGGGTCCTGCTCACCGCGTACGCGGAGACGGACGCGGCCATCACCGCCATCAACCGGGTCCGGCTGGACTACTACCTGCTCAAGCCCTGGGACCCGCCGCACGAGCGGCTCTTCCCGGTCCTGGACGACCTGCTCTCGGACTGGCTGGCCACCTACCGCCCCGCCTACGACGGGATCATCGTCGCGGGCCACCTGGTCTCCCCGGGCACCCACGCGGTCCGGGACTTCTTCACCCGCAACGGGCAGCCGTTCCGCTTCCTGAACGTGGAGCGGGACCCGGAGGCGCTCACGGTGATCGCCGCCGCGCAGGCGGACGCGGCGCTCCCGCTGGTCCGCTTCCCCGACGGGTCGGTGCTCGCCGCCCCCACCGACACCGAGCTCGCCCAGCGCCTCGGCCTGGCCACCACCGCCTCCCGCCCGCACTACGAGTGCGTCATCGTCGGCGCCGGGCCGGCCGGGCTCGCCGCCGGGGTGTACGCGGCCTCCGAGGGCCTGTCCACCCTGATGCTGGACTCCCGCGCCCCCGGCGGCCAGGCCGGCACCTCCAGCCTGATCGAGAACTACCTGGGCTTCCCCTCGGGCCTCTCCGGCGGGGACCTGACCCGCCGGGCCACCATCCAGGCCGCCCGGTTCGGCGCCGAGATCCTGCACCCCGTCGAGGTGGTCTCGCTGACCCGGGACGACCCGGCGAAGATCCTGACCCTGGCGGACGGTACGGAGATCAGCGCGGAGACGGTGCTGCTGGCGACCGGGGTCTCGTACAACCGGCTCGACGCCCCCGGCGCGGACCGCTTCGAGGGCGCCGGGCTCTACTACGGCGCGGCGACCACCGAGAGCTCGGCCTGCATCTCGCAGCACGTGTTCATCGTGGGCGGCGCCAACTCGGCCGGCCAGGCGGCGGTGCACTTCGCCAAGTACGCGGCCCGGGTGACGATCCTGGTGCGCGCCGCCTCCCTCGACGCGAGCATGTCCCGCTACCTGATCGACGAGATCGACCGCACCCCCAACATCGAGGTGAAGGTGCGCACCACGGTCACGGCCCTGCACGGCGGGGAGCACCTGGAGCGGATCACCCTGCACGACGCCGACACGGGAGCGGACCGGGAGGTCCCGGCGCGGTTCATGTTCACCTTCATCGGGGCCCGCCCGCACACGGACTGGCTGGCCGGGGTGGTGGAGCGCGACGAGTACGGCTTCGTCCTCACGGGCTCGGACCTGATCGCCAACGGCGGCGAACTCCCGGCGGAGTGGAGCCTGGAGCGCGCGCCCTACCCGCTGGAGACCAGCGTGCCCGGGGTGTTCGCGGCGGGCGACGTGCGCGCCCACTCGGTGAAGCGGGTCGCCTCGGGCGTGGGCGAGGGAGCGATGGCGGTCTCCCTGATCCACCGCTACCGCTCGATGGGCTGAGAGCGAACGGGGCCGGAGCGGGCGGCCGGACCCTTGCGATCACGAGGAGAGCGGATGCAACGTTGATTACATGATTACAGCCGAACAGAGCGAGAAGCTCCGCGCGTGGTTCGCCGAGCGCCTGCCGGTGGACGTCTACGAGTCACTCGTCTCGGTCACCGTCGACCGGGAGGAGATCACGGTCGTCGGCACGGTGCCGGCGTCCGAGTCGGTCAAGGAGTTCCGCGAGCGCACCCGCGAGCAGCGGATGGAGGTGGCCCGCGAGGCGGAGGAGCTCTACCGCCGCAAGGTCGCCTGGGGCGTGCGGTCGGGTGGGGAGACCGTCCTCTTCACCCACCTCGCCGTCCCGGTCATGACCCGGCTGCGCCAGTCCGAGCGCCAGGTCCTCGACACCCTGGTGGCCGGCGGCGTGGCGCGCAGCCGGGCGGACGCCCTGGCCTGGTGCGTCCGCCTCGTCGGCGACAACGCCGAGGACTGGCTCGGCGCGCTGCGGGACTCCCTCGACAAGGTGCGGCAGGTGCGCGCCCAGGGCCCGGACATCCAGAAGTCTGGGTCCGAGTGACGGAAAACCTGTCCGGGTACGCATGATCCCGGAAAGGTAGCCGGGACGACCTGACCCCAGGGAGAGGCACGCAACCCATGACGACCACCGTCGAGTACATCCGCTACCGGATCGCCTCGCAGGACCAGCAGGCGTTCGAGGACGCGTACGCCCGGGCCGCCGAGGCCCTGGCCGCGTCGCCCGAGTGCATCGACTACGAGCTGGCCCACAACACGGACGAACCCGACCGGTACATCCTCCGCATCCGCTGGACCTCGGTCGACGCCCACCTGAACGGCTTCCGCAAGGGCGAGCACTTCCCGGCGTTCTTCGCCGCGATCCGCCCCTACGTGACGAACATCGAGGAGATGCAGCACTACTCCGTCACCGGCGTGGCGGGTCCGGGGAAGGCCGCCGGACAGTCATGAGCACGACTCCCACGATCTACGAGTGGATGGGCGGGTCCGAGGCCCTGGAGAGGCTTACCGACGCCTTCTACGCCCATGCGCTGCGCGACGAGGTCCTCGCCCCGGTCTTCGCGGGCATGGACGCGGAGCACCCCCGGCACGTCGCGGTCTGGCTCGCGGAGGTCTTCGGCGGCCCGGCCGGGTACTCGGCGCACCACGGCGGCCACCGGCACATGGCCACCAAGCACCTGGGGCGCGGCATCACCGAGCGGCAGCGCCGCCGCTGGGTGGACCTGCTGCTGGACACGGCCGACGAGGTCGGCCTCCCCACGGATCCGGAGTTCCGGGCGGTGTTCGTCTACTACATCGAGTGGGGCACCCGGATGGCCCTGATCTACTCGGGCCCCAACCCGCCGCCGGTGGACGCGGCGGAGATCCCGGTCTGGTCCTGGGGCCAGACCCCGCCCTGGCAGCCGGAGGCCGCCAAGGCGGAGTGACACCCGCTCGGGGGCCGGTGCGGGCCGGCCCCCGACCGGACGGGACGCCGCCGTTTGCACGGAACCGTGACGTCCCGTCATGAGTCGGCAACAGTGCGCCGGGAGCGGGACTCCGGGGACGCGGGGCGGGGCATGACCGGGAGGTCGGCACCACCTCTCGACCCATGCCAAGCACACGGGGGCCCACCATGAGCACCGCCCGCAACAGATGGCAGACCTGCGTCCTCGGAGCGGCGGCCGTCGCCGCGCTCCTCACCTCCACCGCCTGCGACTCGGGCAAGGACGACGGCGAGAATCCCACCGCCTCCGCGTCCCCCTCCGCGCCGGCACCCGCCTCCCCCGGCACCGGCGCCACCCCGGGCACCAGCCCGTCGCCCTCCGCGAGCGGTTCCCCGGGCGGCAAGGCGAGCCCCTCGCCGAGCAGCTCCGCATCCCCCGCCAACGGCGGGAAGGAGGCCACCAGGGCCTGCAGCCACGACGACCTCTCGATCACGCCGTCGCTGTGGAAGATGGACTCCGGCCAGAACCTCCTGATCACGGCCGTCAACCTCAGCGACACGCCCTGCACCCTCTACCACTACCCGTACGTCGGCTTCGGCACGGTGGTCGAGGGCCCGCTCGCCCCGATGGGCTCCGCGCCGCGGGCGGTCGCCACCCTCCAGCCGAAGGAGAAGGCGTACGCGGGCGTGTACATGTTCCGCGGGGGCGAGCAGACGGTCGCCGTCACGGCGCTGTCCATGGGCTACCAGGACCGCGCGCTCGGCAGCAACAAGGACTCGGGGTGGCTCGAACAGGACCTGGTCCCCCGGACCGGCGGCCTGAACGCCGGGCGCGACGCCAAGGTGACGTACTGGAACAAGGACCTCCGCGCGGTCGAGGACCAGCTGTTCAGGCCGAAGGGCTGAGCCCCCTCAGGTCCGGGCGGACAGCACCACCGTCAGCGGGGGCGCCCCGTCGCGCTCCCGCTGCTCCCGCCAGAAGTCCGCCGCCCCCTCCAGGACCTCCGTCAGGGTGTCCCAGTCCTGCGGCCGCTCGGCCGCGTAGCCGCGCCACGAGGTCACCGCCAGCAGCCGTCCCGGGGCCTCCGGCAGCCAGGACAGGTCCGCCAGGACGTCGGCCAGCGCGTCCCAGTTCCCGCCGAACCACTCCGGCGCCCGAAGCGCCCGCGCGCAGCGCCGCATCAGCGCCGCCTTGCTCCGTACGCCGTCCAGGTCCAGCCGAACGACGCTCCAGCCGGCCTGCTCGGCGGCGGCCAGGGCGGGGGCGAGCGGCTGCGGGTCGAGGCTCATCGGAGAACCGCCTTGAAGGTCTCGTAGTGGTCGTCCGTGTAGTAGAACTCCCCGCCCCCGCCGGTCACGATCCGCCGGGCCCCGCGGTCGCGCTCGCCCGGCGTCTTCACCGTGTACTCGTGGTAGTAGCCGCGCTTCTGCTTCGGCAGCGCCTTCTCGAAGTTCCCGAAGACGGTCCCGTCCTGCCGGTACGGGTACGGCCCGCCCTTGTCGATCAGCGCGAGCACCTCGCGCGCCTGCGGCGGCAGCGCGTCGGCCCGTACGGTGGGCATCCCCTTCGCCCACGCGGGAGCGGGGGCGGCGGTGCTCGCGGCGGAGGACGGCCGCGCCGGGGCGGGCCCGCCACCGCAGCCCGCCAGGGCGGCGGTCAGCGCGGCACACAGGAACAGGGCCCCGAGCACGCGTGACAACGACCGGGACATGTTCCTGAGGATCATGCCCCGATCGTGCCAAATATCCGATTCGGTCGCGAATCGCCCGGCCGCGGCACCCGCCACGGCACCGGGCGTCCGCTCAGTCGTCCGGGTCGGCGCGCTCCAGCGCGGGCCGCAGACCCGGCTCGGACTCGGTCAGCAGGTAGTCCGCGACGGCCGTGTCCGTGACCAGGCTGGTCACCAGCCCGGAGCGGAGCACCGCGCCGATCGCCGACGCCTTGCGCAGCCCGCCCGCGATCGCCACGACCTCGGGGATCCGGCGCAGCCGGTCGGCCTCGACGGTGATGCAGCGCTCGCCCAGGTCCCTTCCGACCCGGCGGCCCTCCTTGTCGAAGAGGTGCGCGGACATCTCGGCCGCGACACCGAGGGAGGCGTAGTGCGCCCGCTCCTCGTCGGTCAGCATGTCGTGCACGGTCGAGATCCCCGGCTCCCAGGAGCCGATGGACACGGCCGCGACGGTGACCTTGTCGAAGTACTCGAAGGCCCGCGCGATCCCGGTCTGGCTGCGCAGCGCCGCCGCCGTCGCCGGATCCGGGAGCAGCATCGGGGCGTAGATGGGGTGCGCGTCCCCGCCGGAGACCTGGGCGGCCCTGCGCACGGCCTCCACGGAGCCGCGCTCGGCGGTCCCCGCGTCGTACACGCCGGTCAGCTGCACGACGGTGCACGGCGGCAGCCGGTGCAGGGAGGCGGCCATGTGAATGGTCGACCGGCCCCACGCCAGCCCGAGCACGTCGCCCTCGTTGACCAGCTCGCCGAGCAGGTCGGCCGCCACCGCGCCGAGGTTCTCCGGGTCCGGGGCGTCCTCGCTCGCGTCGGCGGGCGATTCCACCACGACGGCGTGCCGCAGCCCGTACCGGGCACGGAGCGCGTCGGAGCGCTCCGCGTCCAGTTCCGCCGGCACCCGGATCTCGATGCGTACGAGGTCGCGTTCGAGGGCGGTCTCCAGGACCCGGGCCACCTTGAAGCGGCTCACGCCGAACTCCTCGGCGATCTGGATCTTGGACTTGCCCTCCAGGTAGAAGCGGCGCGCCATGGCCGCCGCCTGCACCAGCTCCGCGGGTCCCATCCGCAGGGCTGACCGTCCCGCCGACATTGCAGACACCGCGCTCTCCTCACTGCTGTTCACACTGTCGTGTTCACACTCTCGACTCGCCGTTCATCCTGTCAGATCCAACGGCCATTGATCAGCCTGGACGGCTTCCGTTCACCGAGCCGTCCCCTGACACCCGCCTCAGTGGTCGCAGGCCCAGGGCGCCGCGGCGATCGCCGCGCCCGCCTGGTCACGCAGCGTACGGACCGCCGCGGCCGGGTCGACCGCCCCGTACACCGCGCTGCCCGCCACGAACACGTCGGCGCCGGCCTCCGCGACCCGCTCGATCGTCGTGGCCGAGACCCCGCCGTCGACCTGGAGCCAGAGGTCGAGGCCGTGCTTGGCGATCAGCTCCCGGGTCCGGCGGACCTTGGGGAGCATGATGTCGAGGAAGGCCTGACCGCCGAAGCCTGGCTCGACCGTCATGATCAGCACCATGTCGAGCTCGGGGAGGATGTCCTCGTACTGCTCGATCGGGGTGCCCGGCTTGAGGGCCATGGCCGCCCGGGCGCCCTTGGCCCGGATCTCCCGCGCGAGGCGCACGGGAGCGGCGGCGGCCTCGGCGTGGAAGGTGACCGATCCCGCACCCGCCTCCACGTACTGCGGCGCCCAGCGGTCCGGGTCCTCGATCATCAGGTGCAGGTCCAGCGGGATGTCCGTGGCCCGGCTGAGGGACTCCACGATCGGCACGCCGAGGGTCAGGTTCGGGACGAAGTGGTTGTCCATGACGTCGACGTGCAGCCAGTCGGCCCCCTCGACGGCCTTCGCCTCCTCGGCGAGACGGGCGAAGTCGGCGGACAGGATGCTGGGATTGATCTGAACGGCCATGCCCCCAAGCCTGCCATGCCCCCGGGCACTTCCGGCCACGGCCCCGGAACTCGGGGCCCTCACCGCCCCCTCGCTACGCCGTGCGCCGCAGCAGTGCCAGGTACATGGCGTCCGTGCCGTGCAGGTGCGGCCACAGCTGGACGTCCGGGCCGTCGCCCAGCGCCGGCACGCCCTCCATGAACGGGCGGGCGTCGACCAGTTCCGCCGCCACCGGCCGCGCCCCGGCGCCCCGTCCCTTGAGGACGTCCTCCACGACCACCCGGGTCTCCGCCAGGTGCGGGGAACAGGTCGCGTACCCCACGACACCGCCGACGCGCACCGCGGACAGGGCCTCCCGCAGCAGCGCCCGCTGGAGCGGCGCGAAGCCCTCCAGGTCCTCCGGGCGGCGCCGCCAGCGGGCCTCCGGACGGCGCCGCAGCGCCCCCAGGCCGGAGCAGGGCACGTCCATCAGAACCCGGTCGAAGGAGCCCGGCAGCCACGCCGGACGGGTGCCGTCGGCCGCGATGACCCGGTACGGGCCCGGGTTGCCGGCCAGCGCCCGCTCGACCAGGCGCGCCCGGTGCGGCTGCTTCTCCGAGGCCAGCAGGAACGCGCCCCGCTGCGCGGCCAGGGCCCCCAGCAGCGCCGCCTTGCCGCCCGGGCCCGCGCAGCCGTCCAGCCACCGCTCGTCGCGGCCCTCGACCGGTACCGCCGCCAGGGCCATGGCCACCAGCTGGCTGCCCTCGTCCTGCACACCGGCGCGCCCCTCGCGGACCGCCTCCAGCGCACCCGGCTCGCCGCCCTCGGCCATCCGGACGGCGTACGGGGACCAGCGCCCCGGCAGCGCCGACTCCTCGCCGACCGCCTCCAGCAGCTCCGCCGGCGTGGACCGGCCGGGCCGGGCCACCAGCGTCACCTCGGGCCGCTCGTTGTCGGCCTCCAGCAGGTCCTCGATCCCGGCGCGGCCGCCGCCCAGCGCGTCCCACAGGGCACTGACCACCCAGCGGGGGTGCGAGTGGCAGACCGCCAGGTGCTCCTCGGCGTCCTCCTCGTACGGCGGCGCGACCCGCTCCAGCCAGCCGTCGAGGTCGTGCGCGGCGATCCTGCGCAGCACGGCGTTGACGAACTTCGCCCGCCCGTCGCCGAGCACCACGCGGGCCAGCTCCACGCTCGCGGAGACCGCCGCGTGGGTGGGGATGCGGGTGCCGAGGAGCTGGTGCGCGCCGAGCGAGAGCACGTCCAGCACCGGCGGGTCCACCTCGCGCAGCGGCCGGTCCACGCAGGCGGAGATGATCGCGTCGTACGTGCCCTGCCGGCGCAGCGTCCCGTAGACCAGCTCGGTGGCCAGGGCCGCGTCGCGCGCCTGGAACTTCTCGTCCTGCCGGGCCTTCTTCAGCAGCGGGGGCAGGACGAGGTTCGCGTAGGCGTCGCGCTCGTCCACCGCCCGCAGCGCCTCGAAGGCCAGCATCCGGACCGGGTCCTTCTGCGGCCGGCGGTAGGGCTTGGCCGGCTTGCCGGTGCCCGACTTGGGGGCGGGACGACGACGGGGCTGTTCGCTCACGTGAAAGGTGCTCCGGATGTACGAGGTGCGGTGCGGTGCGGTGGTGGTGGGGCGGCCCGGGGACGCGGGACGGCCCGGGATCAGCCTACGTCGGCGGCGCCCAGGCGCTCGCCGGGAGCGATCCGCACCCCGCGGGCCCAGTCGGCGCCCTTCATCGGCTTCTTGCCCTGCGGCTGCACCCAGAGCAGCTCGACGGCGTGCGAGCCGGTGCCCACGTACACGTTGTTCTTGGCCGGGGCCAGGACGCCCGGCGCGAGGTCCGTGCGGTCGGGGACGAGCCCGACGGAGATCAGCTTCAGGCGCTCGCCGCGGAAGACCGTCCAGGCGCCCGGCGCCGGGGTGCAGCCGCGCACGACCCGGTCGGCGCGCAGCGCGGGGGCGTTCCAGTCGATCCGGGCGTCCTCGACGGTGATCTTCGGCGCGAGGGAGACCCCCTCGGCGGGCTGCGCCATGGCGCGCAGGCTGCCGTCCTCGATGCCGTCCATGGTCGCGGACAGCAGTCCGGAGCCGGCGAAGGCGAGGCGGGTCAGCAGGTCGCCGCTGGTGTCGGTGGGGCGGATCTCCTCGGTGAGGACCCCGAAGACCGGGCCGGTGTCCAGGCCCTCCTCGATGCGGAAGGTCGAGGCACCGGTGACCTGGTCCCCGGCCATGATCGAGTGCTGGACGGGGGCCGCGCCGCGCCAGGAGGGCAGCAGCGAGAAGTGCAGGTTGACCCATCCGTGGCGGGGGATGTCGAGCGCGCTCTTGGGGATCAGCGCCCCGTACGCGACCACCGGGCAGCAGTCCGGGGCGATCTCACGCAGCCGGGCCTGGAACTCCTCGTCACGCGGCCGGGCCGGCTTGAGGACCTCGATCCCGGCCTCCTCGGCGCGCTCGGCGACGGGGCTGGCCACCAGCCGGCGGCCGCGCCCCGCGGGTGCGTCGGGCCGGGTGACGACGGCGGCGACCTCGTGCCTCCCGGAGGCGATCAGGGCGTCCAGGGCGGGTACGGCGACCTCGGGGGTGCCTGCGAAGACCAGCTTCACTGGGGTCCTACCTCGTTGTCTCGGCTGTCAGCGGCGTCCAAGTCTATGGGACGTACACCCGAGGCCACCTGCGGTGTCGGGGGGCGTACGCACACACACGCGCCTCTCGCATATGCCGACACGCCCCCGATGCGTGACCTGGGCGCCCGGTGGCGCGTTGGTCAAAAGAGATTGACCGAAACGGGCCGCGATCAAGAACGGTGTCTGCGGCCCGATCCGCTCTCCAGCACCGGTTCGAGAGGCTTCTCCATGGCCGACCACGCCACCCATGACGCCCAAGCACGGGCCAGCCTGCACCTCCTGGTGCGGGACATCGAGCGGGTTCGCCGGCAGGTGGACGCACTGCGTACGCTCACGGCCCAGCTCGGCAACGTGTACCGACCGCGCCGCTCCGGGCCCTCAACGGGCTTCGTCGTCTACGGCAGGGCCCCCGCCCCCACCGTCCGGCTCGCCCAGGAGCTGAGGGACAGCGTCGAGACGCTGGTCACCGCCGCGGTGGACTTCGACCGCTCCCTCGGCTTCTCCTGGGACGCCGTCGGCTCGGCCCTCGGCGTCACCAAGCAAGCCGTGCACCGCCGCTACGGCGCACGCCGCGCGCAGGCCGCCGAGGCGGCGGAGCCGCTGGCCGAGGGCACCACGACCCGGACCCTGGGACCGCTCCCCACCATCCCGGCGGCCCGCTCGGTGCCCCCGCAGCCGGTCCGCGAGGAAGCCCAGGCCGCCGCCGCCCGCCCGTCGGCCTTCCCCGGCCCCCGCAACGGCTGACCCACCCCGGCCGCCGGGCCGCCGACCCCCGACGGCTCCAGGCCGCCGGCGGGGCCGGATCTTCCGGCCCCGCCGGCGCAGCGGCATCGGCGGACCGCTCAGCCGATGTCCGGCGGGTCGATCCGGATGCGGATCGGATCCCCCGCCGGCGCGCCCCGCGCCATCCGCGCGGCCTGCGCCGCCTTCAGCGCGGCGGCCAGCGCGGCCCCGCTCCCCGGCGGGACCCGCACCAGCGCCCGCTCCCCCGGCGACGACTCCCCCCGCCGCGCGGGCAGCGGCACCGGCCCCAGGACCTCCGCGTCCGCCGGGAGCTCCGCGGCTGCGAGGAAGGCCTCCACGACGTCCCCCCGGCCGGCCACCGCCGCCATCCGGGACACCGGCGGGAAGCCCAGCTGGGCCCGCTCCGCCAGTTCCCGCACCGCGTGGCCGACGGGGTCCCACCGCACCAGCGCCTGCACCGGCCGCAGCGTCGGCTCGGCGACCACCACCACCTGCCCGTCGGCCCGCACCAGCGAGGCGGCCGCGATCCAGCGGCGCAGGGCCTCCTCCCCCGCGCGCAGGTCGGGCCGGGTGAGCATCGCCCAGCCGTCCAGCAGCAGCGCCGCCGCGTACCCGGCGCCCGCCGCGACCGGTTCGGCACCCGGGGTGCACACCACCAGCGCGGGCCGGTCGGACACCTCGTCCAGCACGTGGTCGCGCCCGGAGGTCCGTACCGGTACGGCGGGGAAGGCCCGGCCCAGCTCCTCCGCGGTCCGCCGGGCGCCCACCACCTGGGCCCGCAGCCGGAACGAGCCGCACTCCTCGCAGTGCCACGCGCCCTCGGCCCGGCCGCACCAGCCGCAGTGCAGCTCCCGCTCGTCGGGGGCCTCCAGCGGACCGGCGCACGCCGTGCAGCGGGCGGGGGTGCGGCAGCGCTCGCACGCCAGCCGGGGCACGTACCCGCGCCGGGGCACCTGGACCAGCACGGGCCCGCTCTTCAGCCCCTCCCGCACGGTCTCCCAGGCCAGGCTCGGCAGCCGCGCCGCGCGGGCCGCCCCGTCGCGGGCCAGCAGTTCGTCGCCGACGGTGCGGATGCGGGGCGCGGCGGCCCGTACGGTCTCCCGGTCCGCGACGAGCGGCCGCGCCCACCCCGACTCCACCAGCTGGGCGGCCTCGACGGTGCAGCTGGTGCTCCCGGCCAGGAAGCCGCAGCCGTCGCTGACCGCGCGCAGTTCCAGTACCTCCCGCACGTGCGGGAAGGGGGCGTGGACGTCGGAGTGGCTGGAGTCGCCGTCGTCCCAGACGGCGACCAGCCCGAGGTCCCGCACGGGCGCGAACATCGCCGCCCGGGTGCCGACGACGGCACGGACGGAGCCCCGGTTCACGGCGAGCCACTGCCGGTAGCGCTTCTCGGGGCCGGACTCGGCGGTCAGCAGCGCGTGCCGCCCCTCGCCCAGCAGGGCGGTGAGGGCGGCGTCGACCCGGGCGGCGGTGCGCCCGTCGGGCACCACCGCGAGGGCTCCGCGGCCGGAGGCGAGGGTGGCGGCCATGGCCCGGGCGAGCTCGTCCGCCCAGCCGGGACCGGGCAGCGCCGTCCACACCGCGCGGGGGGTGCCCCCGGTGGCCAGTGCCCGCAGGAAGGCCGGGCCGGCTCCGTAGCGCGTCCAGCCGCCGGGCTCCGGGGCGGGGGGCGGGGGCAGGGGGTCGGGCGAGGGCTTGGCCTCGGCGCGGGCGCTGCGCGGGGGCAGGGCCAGCTGGAGCACGTCGGCCAGGCTGCCGGCGTACCGGTCGGCCACGGCCCGGGCGAGGGCCAGCATGCGGGGGCCGAGGACCACCTCCGGCGAGACCACCTGGGCGAGGGCGGCCAGGGCGCCCTCGTAGTCGGATTCGGCGCGCCGTTCCACGATGAAGCCGTCGATGAGGCCGCCGCCCTCGCGGCGGCCGCCGTGCACCCGGTGGGCACCGGCCCCGAAGCGGACCCGGACGCGCACACCGGGCCGGGCCGCCTCGGACAGTTCGGCGGGGACGGCGTAGTCGAAGAGCCGGTCGAGGTGGAGCACGCCCTTGTTCACGAGGACACGGGCGACGGGCAGCTGCTCGGCCACGGCGGCGCCGCGCCAGGTGCGCGGCTTGGCCTTGGGCGCCTTGGCCTTCGCCTCGGCGACCATCTCCCGGATCAGGGCGAGCTGTTCCGGCTGGGAATCGTTCGCGCTGCTCACACAGGCATTCTTACCAAACGCCACTGACAGCGAACGGCCCCGGACCACGAGGGTCCGGGGCCGTTCGGGCCGTTCAGGGCCGGGTACTACAGGCCGGCGGCGGCGCGCAGGGCGTCGACGCGGTCGGTGCGCTCCCAGGTGAAGTCGGGGAGTTCGCGGCCGAAGTGGCCGTAGGCGGCGGTCTGGGCGTAGATCGGGCGCAGCAGGTCGAGGTCGCGGATGATCGCGGCCGGGCGGAGGTCGAAGACCTCGGCGATGGCGTCCTCGATCTTCTGGACGTCGACCTTGGCGGTGCCGAAGGTCTCGACGAAGAGGCCGACGGGCTCGGCCTTGCCGATCGCGTAGGCGACCTGGACCTCGCAGCGGGCGGCCAGGCCGGCGGCGACCACGTTCTTCGCGACCCAGCGCATCGCGTACGCGGCGGAGCGGTCGACCTTGGACGGGTCCTTGCCGGAGAAGGCGCCGCCGCCGTGGCGGGCCATGCCGCCGTACGTGTCGATGATGATCTTGCGGCCGGTCAGGCCCGCGTCACCCATCGGACCGCCGATCTCGAAGCGGCCGGTCGGGTTCACCAGGAGGCGGTAGCCCTCGGTGTCCAGCTTGATGCCGTCCTCGACGAGCTGCGCGAGCACGTGCTCGACGACGAACTCCCGGATGTCGGGTGCGAGGAGCGAGTCCAGGTCGATGTCCGCGGCGTGCTGCGAGGACACGACGACCGTGTCGAGGCGGACGGGCTTGTCGCCGTCGTACTCGATGGTGACCTGGGTCTTGCCGTCGGGACGCAGGTACGGGATCGTCCCGTTCTTGCGGACCTCGGAGAGGCGGCGCGAGAGGCGGTGCGCGATGTGGATCGGCAGCGGCATCAGCTCGGGCGTCTCGTCCGTCGCGTAGCCGAACATCAGGCCCTGGTCACCGGCGCCCTGCTTGTCGAGCTCGTCCTCGTCGCCCTCGACCCGGGACTCGTAGGCGGTGTCGACGCCCTGCGCGATGTCCGGGGACTGCGCGCCGATGGACACCGACACGCCGCAGGAGGCGCCGTCGAAGCCCTTCTTGGACGAGTCGTAGCCGATTTCGAGGATCTTGTCGCGGACGAGCTGGGCGATCGGCGCGTACGCCTTGGTCGTCACCTCGCCCGCGATGTGCACGAGACCAGTCGTGATGAGAGTCTCCACGGCCACACGCGAGGTCGGGTCCTCGGTGAGGAGCGCGTCGAGGATCGTGTCGCTGATCTGGTCAGCGATCTTGTCGGGGTGACCCTCGGTCACGGACTCGGAGGTGAACAGGCGACGGGACACAACGCTCCCTGGGGTTGCAGCGGCTGCTGGCTGATCATTTGGCGGAACCACACCGGGGGCTGCGCCCGGTCACGTTCCAAGTGCAGTTTATCGGTCGCCACCGTTCGCCGGACCACCCGTCTCGCCTTATGGGAGGCGTGTGACCTGCGGCACTCCATTCTGACGCACGGATCTTCCGGCGAAAAGGGAAACGCTCAGGCGCGTCGAAGATCACGTCGGGCCGCGAGGCGCGGGGCGACCTGGTCCCAGATGACGTCCGCCAGAAGTTCCTTCGGACCATGGGGCACAGGGGTTTCCGTGCCATCCGAAGCCAGGATGACCGCCTCGTTCTCCTCGGAACCAAAGGTCTTCGTTGCGCCGACCTCGTTGACCACGAGGAGGTCGCAGCCCTTGCGCCGGAGCTTGGCCCGGCCGTTGGCGAGGACGTCGTCCGTCTCCGCGGCGAAGCCGACCACGACCTGGCCCTCCAGGGCGCGCTCGGCGGAGATCTCGGCGAGGACGTCGGGGTTCCGTACGAGGGCCACGGGCTCGGGGTCCTGCCCGTCCTTCTTCTTGATCTTGCCGTCGGCGTACCGGGCGGGGCGGAAATCGGCCACGGCCGCGGCCATCACCACGGCATCGGCGTCCGCGGCGGCCTTGAGCACCGCCTCGCGCAGCTGGAGGGCCGTGCCCACCCGTACGACGTCCACCCCGGCCGGGTCGGGCAGCGCGGTGTTGGCCGCCACCAGGGTGACCCGGGCGCCGCGTGCGGCGGCGGTGCGGGCGAGGGCGTAGCCCTGCTTGCCGGAGGAGCGGTTGCCGAGGAAGCGCACCGGGTCCAGGGGCTCACGGGTGCCCCCGGCGCTGACGACCACGTGCCGCCCGGCGAGGTCGGGCCCGGCCGCACCCCGGGCCAGCACCCTGCGGCAGACCTCGAAGATCTCGTCCGGGTCGGGCAGCCGGCCCTTGCCGGTGTCCTTGCCGGTGAGCCGGCCGACGGCGGGCTCGATCACGACGGCGCCGCGGCGGCGCAGCGTGGCGACGTTCTCCTGGGTGGCGGGGTGCTCCCACATCTCGGTGTGCATCGCGGGTGCGAAGACCACCGGGCACCGGGCCGTGAGCAGGGTGTTCGTGAGGAGGTCGTCGGCCAGGCCGTGGGCGGCCTTGGCGAGCATGTCGGCGGTGGCCGGGGCGACGACGACCAGGTCCGCCGCCTGGCCGATGCGCACGTGGGGCACCTCGTGGACGGTCTCCCAGACCTCCGTGGAGGCCGGGTTGCCGGAGAGCGCGGCCCAGGTGGCCTCGCCGACGAAGTTCAGGGAGGCCGCGGTGGGCACCACCCGTACGTGATGCCCGGACTCGGTCAGCCGTCGCAGCAGCTCACAGGCCTTGTAGGCGGCGATCCCGCCGCTCACGCCCAGCACGACCCTCGGCTTGTCCACTGCTCGCTCCCCATTCGCCATTCGCGTACGACCCTATGACACACCACAGGCCCGGCAGATGTTCTGCCGGGCCTGTGGTGAAGGATTTCACGCCGCCTTACTGGGCCGGGGCCTCGATGGCCTCGGAGGTCAGCAGACCCGCGTTGATCTCGCGCAGCGCGATCGAAAGCGGCTTCTCGTGGACGTGGGTGTCCACCAGCGGGCCGACGTACTCGAGCAGGCCCTCACCGAGCTGCGAATAGTACGCGTTGATCTGACGCGCGCGCTTGGCCGCGTAGATCACGAGGCTGTACTTCGAGTCCGTGGCCTCGAGCAGCTCGTCGATCGGCGGGTTGATGATGCCCTCGGGCGCGGTGATGGAAGAGGACACGCTCTACCTTCCGAAGATGGGTGAAGATCGAAACGAAAACGATCAAACAACTTTCATCAAGGCTAGCAGCTCACGCGCCACGTCCTCGACGGAGGTGTTGACGAGGGTGGTGTCGAACTCCGACTCGGCAGCGAGTTCGATCTTGGCGGAGTCGAGCCGCCGCGCGATGACCTCGGCGGACTCGGTGCCCCGGCCGGTGAGCCGGCGGACCAGCTCGTCCCAGCTCGGCGGGGCCAGGAAGACCAGCTGGGCCTCGGGCATCGACTCGCGGACGAGCCGGGCGCCCTGGAGGTCGATCTCCAGCAGCACCGGTTCGCCGTTGTCCAGGCGTTCCAGTACCGCGCCGCGCGGTGTGCCGTAGCGGTTGCCCGCGAACTCGGCCCACTCCAGCAGCTCGCCGTTGGCGATCAGCTTGTCGAACTCGTCGTCGTTGACGAAGAAGTAGTGGACTCCGTGTCGCTCACCGGGCCGCGGCTTGCGGGTGGTGGCCGACACCGAGAGCCACACCTCGGGGTGGACCTTGCGCATATGCGCGACGACCGTGCTCTTGCCGACCCCCGAGGGGCCGGAGAGCACGGTCAGCCGCGGACGAACCTCTGCTGCCATAGAGCGATTATCCAGGTTCTCGGGACTGCCTGAGAACGCCGGGAGAACTTCGGGCGACGCCTCAGGCGTTGCTACCGCCGAACTCACGCTCCAGAGAGGCGATCTGGTTGGAGCCGAGACCTCGGACACGCCGGGACTCGGAGATGCCGAGGCGCTCCATGATCTGCTTGGCGCGGACCTTGCCGACGCCGGGCAGCGACTCGAGAAGGGCGGAGACCTTCATCTTTCCGATGACGTCGTTCTCCTGACCCGTCTTGATGACGTCGTGGAGGGAGGCGCCGGAGTGCTTGAGTCGATTCTTCACCTCGGCCCGCTCCCGGCGAGCCGCGGCGGCCTTTTCGAGCGCTGCTGCGCGCTGTTCAGGGGTAAGGGGCGGAAGAGCCACGCCTACGTCACCTCGGATGTCGAACTGTCGGATACGGACCGGCGGGGAGCCCTTGGGCACCACGCCAGGCGAGGTCCCGAACAGCGAGGTGATGCGTTCGCTGCTCGTTCACTCTGGTCGGAGACTAGCGGCCAAGGCCGCTCCAGTCAGCGAGAACGGACGAAAAGTCCTGGTCAGCCTCCACTGAACCGTACATCACGGACAAACTACCCCGGTTTTGTCCGGGGAAAGACGTTCGATTTTCGAGATCCCGTGTCACGGGCCCTCCCCGCGCCCCGCCGGTCAGCCCGCGACGGCCTCGCGCACCTCGTCCGCGAAGCGCTTCGCGGAGGCGCGCAGGGCGGCGGCGTCCGGGCCGTGCTTGAGGACGCCCCGCGAGACGTTCGGGACCACGTTGGCGACGGCCGCGCCGAAGACCGCCGGCAGGTCGGCCGCCGTCGCGCCCTGGGCGCCGATGCCCGGGGCCAGCAGCGGGCCGTTGATGTCCAGGTCGAAGGAGGACAGGTCGCCGAGGGTGGCGCCGACCACCGCGCCGAAGGAGCCCATGGGCTCCGCGCCCGCGTTCTCCGCCGCCAGGTGGGCCAGCATGGTCGCGCCGATCGAGCGGCCGTCCTCGCGGACCGCGCGCTGGACCTCGGCGCCCTCCGGGTTGGAGGTCAGGGCCAGGACGAAGAGACCGGCGCCCGATTCCCGGGCCAGCTCCACGGCGGGGGCCAGCGAGCCGTAGCCCAGGTACGGGGAGACCGTCAGCGCGTCCGAGAACAGCGGGGAGGACGGGTCCAGGAAGGCCGAGGCGTACGCGGCCATCGTGGAACCGATGTCGCCGCGCTTGGCGTCCATGACCACCAGGGTCCCGGCGGCCCGGGCGTCCGCGACGGTCCGCTCCAGCACCGCGACGCCCTTCGAGCCGAACCGCTCGAAGAAGGCGGCCTGCGGCTTGAAGACGGCGACGGAGTCGGCCAGCGCCTCGACGACGGTGCGGGAGAACCGCTCCAGGCCGGCGATGTCGTCCTCCAGGCCCCAGGAGGCCAGCAGGGCGGCGTGCGGGTCGATCCCCACGCACAGGGGGCCCCGGGCGTCCATGGCGGTCCGCAGACGGGTTCCGAAGGGGGTCACAGGGCTCACGGCGCGGCCTTTCGGGTCTCGGCGCCCACGGCTTCGGCCAGGGTCGCGTACGGGCTGGCGGCCAGGCGCGCGGCGAGGCCCTTGTGGATGGCGCGGGCGTAGAACGGGCCCTCGTAGATGAAGGCGCTGTAGCCCTGGACCAGGGTCGCGCCCGCCAGGATCCGCTGCCAGGCGTCCTCGGCGTTCTCGACGCCGCCGACGCCCACCAGGACCAGGCGGTCGCCGACGCGGCCGTACAGGCGGCGCAGGACCTCCAGGGAGCGCTCCTTGACCGGCGCGCCGGAGAGCCCGCCGGTCTCCTTGACCAGGGCGGGGTCGGACTTCAGCCCGAGGCCCTCGCGGGCGATGGTGGTGTTGGTGGCGATGATGCCGTCCAGGCCCAGCTCCAGGGCGAGGTCGGCGACGGCGTCGACGTCCTCGTCCGCGAGGTCCGGGGCGATCTTGACGAGCAGCGGGACGCGGCGGTCGGTGACCGCGCGGTCCGCGGCCTCCCGTACGGCGCTCAGCAGCGGCCGCAGGGACTCCGTGGCCTGGAGGTTGCGCAGGCCCGGGGTGTTGGGCGAGGAGACGTTGACGACGAGGTAGTCGGCGTGGCGGGCCAGGCGCTCGGTGGAGACCACGTAGTCGGCGGCGGCCTCCGCCTCCGGCACCACCTTGGTCTTGCCGATGTTGACGCCCACGACGGTCCGGAAGACGGGGTTGCGGGCGGCCAGGCGGGCGGCGACGGCGGCAGAGCCCTCGTTGTTGAAGCCCATGCGGTTGATCAGCGCGCGGTCGGGGACCAGGCGGAAGAGCCGCTTCTTGGGGTTGCCGGGCTGGGCCTGGCCGGTGACCGTGCCGATCTCGATGTGGTCGAAGCCGAGCATGGACATGCCGTCGATGGCGACGGCGTTCTTGTCGAAGCCGGCCGCGAGCCCGAAGGGGCCGTGCATCCGCAGGCCGAGCGCCTCCGTGCGCAGGGACTCGTACCGGGGCGCCAGGACGGCCGCGACGAAGGTGCGCAGCACCGGGATGCGGGCGGCGAGGCGGATCCACCGGAAGGCCAGGTAGTGGGCCTGCTCCGGGTCCATCCGCTTGAAGACCAGGTTGAAGAAGAGTTTGTACATCGTCCGAAAAGTCCCTTCTGCGCTCACGAAGAGGGGGACACCCGGCGCGGATCGCGCGTCCGGTGTCCCCCTCTCGCTTACGGGCTGCTAGTCGCGGGCGGCGTTGAGGTGCTCCGCGTGCTCCTGGAGGGAGCGCACGCCGACGTCACCGCGGTTGAGCGCGTCGATGCCCTGGACGGCGGCGGCGAGCGCCTGGACCGTCGTCAGGCACGGGACGCTGCGCGCCACGGCGGCCGTACGGATCTCGTAGCCGTCGAGGCGGCCGCCGGTGCCGTACGGGGTGTTGACGATCAGGTCGACCTGGCCGTCGTGGATGAGCTGGACGATGGTCTTCTCGCCGTCCGGGCCCTCGCCCTCGCTGAGCTTGCGCACCACGGTGGCGTTGATGCCGTTGCGGCGCAGCACCTCGGCGGTGCCGGAGGTGGCGAGCAGCTCGAAGCCGTGGGCGACGAGCTCGCGGGCCGGGAAGACCATCGAGCGCTTGTCGCGGTTGGCGACGGAGATGAACGCGCGGCCCTTGGTCGGCAGCGGGCCGTAGGCGCCGGCCTGCGACTTGGCGTACGCCGTGCCGAAGACCGAGTCGATGCCCATGACCTCGCCGGTGGAGCGCATCTCCGGGCCGAGGACGGTGTCGACGCCGCGGCCGTGGATGTCGCGGAAGCGCGACCACGGCATGACGGCCTCCTTGACGGAGATCGGCGCGTCCAGCGGCAGGGTGCCGCCGTCGCCCTCCTTGGGCAGCATGCCCTCGGCGCGCAGTTCGGCGATGGTGGCGCCGAGCGAGATGCGGGCGGCGGCCTTCGCGAGCGGGACGGCGGTCGCCTTCGAGGTGAAGGGGACGGTCCGGGAGGCGCGCGGGTTGGCCTCCAGGACGTAGAGGATGTCGCCCGCCATCGCGAACTGGATGTTGATCAGGCCGCGGACGCCGACGCCCTTGGCGATGGCCTCGGTGGAGGCGCGCAGGCGCTTGATGTCGAAGCCGCCGAGGGTGATCGGGGGCAGGGCGCAGGCGGAGTCGCCGGAGTGGATGCCGGCTTCCTCGATGTGCTCCATGACGCCGCCGAGGTAGAGCTCGGTGCCGTCGTAGAGGGCGTCCACGTCGATCTCGATCGCGTCGTCGAGGAAGCGGTCGACCAGCACGGGGCGGGTCGGGGAGATCTCGGTGGACTCCGCGATGTAGGACTCCAGGCGGGTCTCGTCGTAGACGATCTCCATGCCGCGGCCGCCGAGCACGTAGGACGGGCGGACGAGGACCGGGTAGCCGATCTCGTCGGCGATCGCCTTCGCGCCCGCGAAGGTGGTGGCGGTGCCGTGCTTGGGCGCGGGCAGGCCGGCCTCGGCGAGGACCTGGCCGAAGGCGCCGCGGTCCTCGGCGGCGTGGATGGCCTCCGGGGAGGTGCCGACGACCGGGACGCCGTTGTCCTTGAGCGCCTGGGCGAGACCGAGGGGGGTCTGGCCGCCGAGCTGGACGACGACGCCGGCGATGGGGCCGGCCAGCGACTCGGCGTGGACGATCTCCAGCACGTCTTCCAGCGTCAGCGGCTCGAAGTACAGGCGGTCGGAGGTGTCGTAGTCCGTCGAGACGGTCTCGGGGTTGCAGTTGACCATCACGGTCTCGTAGCCGGCGTCGCTGAGGGCGAAGGAGGCGTGGACGCAGGAGTAGTCGAACTCGATGCCCTGGCCGATGCGGTTCGGGCCGGAGCCCAGGATGATCACCGCGGGCTTCTCGCGCGGGGCGACCTCGGACTCCTCGTCGTAGGACGAGTAGAAGTACGGGGTCTTGGCGGCGAACTCGGCGGCGCAGGTGTCGACCGTCTTGTAGACCGGGCGCACGCCGAGGGCGTGGCGGACCTCGCGGACGACGTCCTCGCGCAGGCCGCGGATCTCGGCGATCTGGGCATCGGAGAAGCCGTGGCGCTTGGCCTCGGCGAGCAGCTCGGGGTGGAGCTTCTCGGCGGCGGCCAGCTCGTCCGCGATCTCCTTGATCAGGAAGAGCTGGTCGACGAACCAGGGGTCGATCTTCGTGGACTCGAAGACCTCTTCCTGGGTGGCGCCGGCGCGGATGGCCTGCATGACGGTGTTGATGCGGCCGTCGGTCGGGCGGACCGCGGTGGCCAGCAGCTCCTCCTTGTCGCCGGGCTCGCCGACGAAGGTGAACTGGGAGCCCTTCTTCTCCAGGGAGCGCAGGGCCTTCTGGAGGGCCTCGGTGAAGTTGCGGCCGATGGCCATGGCCTCGCCCACCGACTTCATGGTGGTGGTGAGGGTGGCGTCGGCGGCCGGGAACTTCTCGAAGGCGAAGCGCGGGGCCTTGACGACGACGTAGTCGAGGGTCGGCTCGAAGGAGGCCGGGGTCTTCTCGGTGATGTCGTTCGGGACCTCGTCCAGCGTGTAGCCGATGGCCAGCTTGGCGGCGATCTTGGCGATCGGGAAGCCGGTGGCCTTCGAGGCGAGCGCGGAGGAGCGGGAGACGCGCGGGTTCATCTCGATGACGATGACGCGGCCGTCGTCCGGGTTGATCGCGAACTGGATGTTGCAGCCGCCGGTGTCGACGCCGACCTCGCGGATGATCGCGATGCCGATGTCGCGCAGCCGCTGGTACTCGCGGTCGGTGAGCGTCATCGACGGGGCGACGGTGATGGAGTCACCGGTGTGGACGCCCATCGGGTCGAAGTTCTCGATCGAGCAGACGACGACCACGTTGTCCTTGGTGTCGCGCATCAGCTCCAGCTCGTACTCCTTCCAGCCGAGGATGGACTCCTCCAGGAGCACCTCGGTGGTCGGGGAGAGCGTGAGGCCCTGGCCGGCGATGCGGCGCAGCTCGTCCTCGTCGTGGGCGAAGCCGGAGCCGGCGCCGCCCATGGTGAAGGAGGGGCGCACGACGACGGGGTAGCCGCCGAGGGTGTCGACGCCCGCGAGGACGTCCTCCATCGAGTGGCAGATGACCGAGCGGGCGGACTCGCCGTAGCCGATCTTGGCCTTGACGGCCTCGACGACGCCCTTGAAGAGGTCGCGGTCCTCGCCCTTGTTGATGGCCTCGACGTTGGCGCCGATGAGCTCGACGCCGTACTTCTCCAGCACGCCCTGCTCGTGCATGGAGATGGCCGTGTTGAGGGCCGTCTGGCCGCCGAGGGTGGGCAGGAGCGCGTCGGGGCGCTCCTTGGCGATGATCTTCTCGACGAACTCGGGGGTGATCGGCTCGACGTACGTGGCGTCGGCGATCTCCGGGTCGGTCATGATCGTCGCGGGGTTGGAGTTCACCAGGATGACCCGCAGGCCCTCGGCCTTGAGGATGCGGCAGGCCTGGGTGCCGGAGTAGTCGAACTCCGCGGCCTGGCCGATGACGATCGGGCCGGAGCCGATGACCAGGACGGACTGGATATCGGTGCGCTTAGGCACGCTCGGCCTCCATCAGGGATACGAAGCGGTCGAAGAGGTACGCGGCGTCGTGCGGGCCCGCTGCCGCCTCGGGGTGGTACTGGACGGAGAAGGCCGGCTGGTCGAGCAGCTGGAGGCCCTCCACGACGTTGTCGTTCAGGCAGACGTGCGAGACCTCGGCGCGGCCGTAGGGGGTCTCGGACACCTTGTCGAGGGGCGCGTCGACGGCGAAGCCGTGGTTGTGCGCGGTGACCTCGACCTTGCCGGTGGTGCGGTCCTGCACCGGCTGGTTGATGCCGCGGTGGCCGTACTTCAGCTTGTAGGTGCCGAAGCCGAGCGCGCGGCCCAGGATCTGGTTGCCGAAGCAGATGCCGAAGAGCGGGGTCTTGCGCTCCAGGACGCCCCGCATGACGGCGACGGGGCCGTCGGCGGTGGCCGGGTCGCCCGGGCCGTTGGAGAAGAACACGCCGTCGGGGTCGACCGCGTACACGTCCTCGACGGTGGCGGTGGCCGGCAGCACGTGCACCTCGATGCCGCGCTCGGCCATCCGGTGCGGGGTCATGCCCTTGATGCCGAGGTCCACGGCGGCGACGGTGAACTTCTTCTCGCCGATCGCGGGGACGACGTACGCCTCCTTGGTGGCGACCTCGGCGGAGAGGTTCGCGCCCTTCATCTGCGGCTGCGCCTGGACCTTCGCCAGGAGGGCCGCGTCGTCGGCGACGGCCTCGCCGGAGAAGATGCCGACGCGCATGGCGCCGCGCTCGCGCAGGTGGCGGGTCAGGGCGCGGGTGTCGACGCCGCTGATGCCGACGACGCCCTGCTTGACGAGCTCCTCGTCCAGCGAGCGCTGCGAGCGCCAGTTCGAGGGGATGCGGGCGGGGTCGCGGACGACGTAGCCGGAGACCCAGATGCGGGAGGACTCGGGGTCCTCGTCGTTCACACCGGTGTTGCCCACGTGGGGGGCGGTCATCACGACGACCTGGCGGTGGTACGACGGGTCGGTCAGGGTCTCCTGGTAGCCGGTCATGCCGGTGGAGAACACGGCCTCGCCGAAGGTCTCCCCCACAGCGCCGTAGGCGCGGCCTCGGAAGATCCGACCGTCCTCCAGGACGAGTACGGCGGGAGCTTTCGCTGCTCCCCTGGTGGAGGTCGTCATCGTTCGGCGCCTTCCGTCGTGGTGGTTGAGTTCATGAGGTTGATCGCTTCGACCCATGCCGCGTGCTCGGCGGCCCGGTCGGAGCGGAATCCGGAGTCGATCAGCTTGTCGCCGTGCGCCCATGTGACGACGAGCAGACCGCCCTCGGTGAGTACCTTGCCCGCGATTCCCTTGTCGAGGCGGGCGCCGCGCAGCTGCGTGGCCGGTACGAAGAAGTCGGTTGCCCCCGGACGGACCACGTCGAGGCCCGCGTCGGTGAGCGTGAGCTCGACCCGGCTGCGGACTCCGAGCCCGTGGGCGACGATCCGGTCGAGCCACTGCCCGGCGGTCGTGGACCCGTGGTACCGGCCGGTCAGGGCCAGCCGGTGCTCGGGAAGACCGCCGGGGGCGGCGGGCAGCTCCGGCAGATCGCTCTGCAGGGCGCCGCGCCATTTCCAGCCTTGCCGCATCAGCCAGTACACGAACGCGATGAAGACGAGCAGACCGAGCACCCACGCGATGCGGGCGCCCCAGTCCGTCACCTCCGCCGACTGTCGTTCGGCGGCCTCGGCGGCCAGTTGGATCACTGCAGGTGTCACGCCAGTTTCCCGTCCACGACCGTTGCCCGGCCCCGCAGGAAGGTGTGAGTGACGCGACCCGGCAGCTCGCGGCCCTCGTAGGGCGTGTTGCGGCTGCGGGAGGCGAAGTGTGCGGGGTCCACGACACCACGGTACGAGGTGTCGACCAAGGTCAGGTTCGCGGGTTCACCTGCCGAGACGGGCCGGCCGTGCCCGGCGAGGCTCCCGATGCGCGCCGGAGCGTGCGACATGCGCTCCGCGACGCCCGCCCAGTCGAGCAGTCCGGTCTCCACCATCGTCTGCTGGACGACGGAGAGGGCGGTCTCCAGGCCCACCATGCCCATGGCGGCGGCGGCCCACTCGCAGTCCTTGTCCTCGTGCGGGTGCGGGGCGTGGTCGGTGGCGACGATGTCGATCGTGCCGTCGGCGAGCGCCTCGCGCAGGGCCATCACGTCGCGCTCGGTGCGCAGCGGCGGGTTGACCTTGTAGACCGGGTCGTACGAGCGGACGAGCTCGTCGGTGAGGAGCAGGTGGTGCGGGGTGACCTCGGCGGTGACGTCGATGCCGCGGGACTTGGCCCAGCGGACGATCTCGACGGAGCCGGCGGTGGAGAGGTGGCAGATGTGCACGCGGGAGCCGACGTGCTCGGCGAGCAGGACGTCGCGGGCGATGATCGACTCCTCGGCGACGGCCGGCCAGCCGCCCAGTCCCAGCTCGGCCGAGACGGTGCCCTCGTTCATCTGGGCCCCCTCGGTGAGGCGGGGCTCCTGGGCGTGCTGGGCGACGACGCCGCCGAAGGCCTTCACGTACTCCAGGGCGCGGCGCATGATCACGGCGTCGTCCACGCACTTGCCGTCGTCGGAGAAGACGGTGACGCGGGCGGCGGACTCGTGCATGGCACCCAGCTCGGAGAGCTTCTTGCCCTCCAGGCCGACGGTGACGGCGCCGATGGGCTGCACGTCGCAGTAGCCGGACTCCTTGCCCAGGCGCCAGACCTGCTCGACGACGCCGGCGGTGTCCGCGACCGGGAAGGTGTTGGCCATGGCGAAGACGGCCGTGAAGCCGCCGGAGGCCGCCGCTCGGGTGCCGGTGAGGACGGTCTCGGAGTCCTCGCGGCCGGGCTCGCGCAGGTGGGTGTGCAGGTCGACGAGGCCGGGGAGGAGGACCTGGCCGGCGGCCTCGATCACCTGGGCGCCCTCGGCGGACAGGTCCTGACCGACCGCCTCGATGGTCTCGCCGTCGATCAGGACGTCCTGCGCCTCGCCGCCGAGGACCTTCGCGCCGCGGATAAGGATCTTGCTCATGGTTACTTGTTCTCCTCGGTACGGGCGGCGGCGGGGGTGGTGACGGCGGGCTCGGAGCCTCCGAGCAGCAGGTACAGGACGGCCATGCGGATCGAGACGCCGTTGGCGACCTGCTCGACGACCGTGCAGCGGTCGGAGTCGGCGACCTCGGCGGTGATCTCCATGCCGCGGACCATGGGGCCGGGGTGCATCACGATGGCGTGCTCGGGCATCCGGGCCATGCGGGCGGCGTCCAGGCCGTAGCGGCGGGAGTACTCGCGCTCGGTCGGGAAGAAGGCTGCGTTCATGCGCTCGCGCTGCACACGCAGCATCATGACCGCGTCGGACTTCGGCAGCACCTCGTCCAGGCTGTACGAGACCTCGCAGGGCCAGGTCTCGACGCCGACCGGCACCAGGGTCGGCGGGGCCACCAGGGTGACCTCGGCGCCGAGGGTGTGGAGCAGGTCGACGTTGGAGCGGGCCACGCGGCTGTGCAGGACGTCGCCGACGAGGGTGATCCGGCGGCCGTCGAGGCCCTTGCCGAGCCCGGCGTCCCGGCCGACCAGGCGGCGGCGCATGGTGAACGCGTCGAGCAGGGCCTGGGTGGGGTGCTGGTGGGTGCCGTCGCCGGCGTTGATCACCGGGGCGTCGATCCAGCCGGAGTTGGCGAGCCGGTAGGGGGCACCGGAGGCGTGGTGGCGGATGACCACGGCGTCCACGCCCATGGCCTCCAGGGTCTGCGCGGTGTCCTTGAGGGACTCGCCCTTGGAGACGCTGGAGCCCTTCGCGGCGAAGTTGATGACGTCGGCGGAGAGGCGCTTCTCGGCGGCTTCGAAGGAGATCCGGGTGCGGGTCGAGTCCTCGAAGAACAGGTTGCAGATCGTGAGGCCGCGCAGGGTGGGCAGCTTCTTTATCGGCCGGTCGGCGACCCGGGCCATCTCCTCGGCGGTGTCGAGGATCAGGACGGCGTCGTCGCGCGTGAGGTCGGCGGCCGAGATGAGGTGGCGCTTCATCTGGGTGCTCCGTAAGTCGGGAGGGCAGGCAGGCGGGGCTGACGGTGATGCGGGCAGGGCAGGCCTCGGCACGGGCCCCGCGAGGGGTCCGTACGCGTGGGGTCTACTGACCTGCTGCCCGGGCGGTCCGCTGGCCGAGCAGCACGGCGTCGCGGCCGTCCTCCTCCTGGAGCTGGACCTTGACGGTCTCCCGCAGCGAGGTGGGCAGGTTCTTGCCCACGTAGTCGGCGCGGATCGGAAGTTCACGGTGGCCGCGGTCGACGAGGACCGCGAGCTGGACGGCGCGGGGGCGGCCGATGTCGCCGAGCGCGTCGAGGGCGGCCCGGATGGTGCGGCCGGAGAAGAGGACGTCGTCGAGGAGGATCACCAGCCGGCCGTCGATGCCGTCGCCGGGGATCTCGGTGCGGCCGATCGCCCGGGCGGGCTTCAGGCGCAGGTCGTCGCGGTACATGGTGATGTCGAGGGAACCGACCGGGATCTTCGTCCCGGTGATCTCCTCCAGCTTGTCGGCCAGCCGGCGGGCCAGGTACACACCGCGGGTGGGGATGCCGAGGAGCACCACGTCGTCGGCGCCCTTGGCGCGTTCGACGATCTCGTGGGCGATACGCGTCAGGACCCGGGCGATGTCCTGCGCCTCCAGAACGGGGCGCATCGCTTCGTCGGCCGGGACCTGGGAAGTCGTGCTGTCCATGAAAAGGACCTCCTTCTCCGCCTCACGGGACGGACCTTAAAGGACGTCTGATGTACGCCGTCCACGGTACCAGGGGTCGGCCGGGACCTTCGCACGGGGGCCCGGCGGGGCCCCTCGTACGAGGGCGTGGAAGAGCATTCGGCTTGACGCATCCACGTAACGCTGCGTAACCTCACAGTGAGTTACCAGCCGCGCGGCGGAGCCGCATGGTCTCCATGTAGTCACAGCGTCACAGCGTCCGGGAGCGTTATGTCCAGCGAATACGCCAAACAGCTCGGGGCCAAGCTCCGCGCCATCCGCACCCAGCAGGGCCTCTCCCTCCACGGTGTCGAGGAGAAGTCCCAGGGCCGTTGGAAGGCCGTGGTCGTCGGCTCGTACGAGCGCGGGGACCGCGCCGTGACCGTCCAGCGCCTCGCCGAGCTGGCGGACTTCTACGGGGTTCCGGTCCAGGAACTGCTGCCGGGCACGACCCCCGGCGGTGCGGCCGAGCCGCCGCCGAAGCTGCGCCTCGACCTGGAGCGCCTGGCGGGCGTCCCCGCCGAGAAGGCCGGCCCGCTCCAGCGCTACGCGGCGACCATCCAGAGCCAGCGCGGCGACTACAACGGCAAGGTGCTGTCGATCCGCCAGGACGACCTGCGCACCCTGGCCGTCATCTACGACCAGTCGCCCTCGGTCCTGACCGAGCAGCTCATCAGCTGGGGCGTCCTCGACGCCGACGCGCGTCGCGCCGTGGCCCACGAGGACATCTAGTCCCCCGGGTTCCGTCCCGGCTCAGCAGAAACGTTACCGGCGGGTGCCGGTGCCCCAGGGCGCCGGCACCCGCCGGTTTTTCGTCGGTCGACCGACCGAAGCCCGTGGGGCCCCGGAAACGGAACGGCGGAGGGCCCGGGGCGCGTGTGCGCCGCGGGCCCTCCGCGCAGCCGTCCGGCCCCGGGACTACTCGCCCCGGCGCAGGCTCGGCTTCAGGTCCTTGAAGCGGGCCAGCAGGCCGTTCACGAAGGCCGGGGAGTCGTCCGTGGAGAACTCCTTGGCCAGCTGCACGGCCTCGTCGATCGCCACGGCGTCCGGGGTCTCGTCGACCCAGATCAGCTCGTAGGCGCCCAGCCGCAGGATGCTGCGGTCCACGACGGGCATGCGGTCGAGGTCCCAGTCCACGGCGTAGGTGACGATCAGGTCGTCGATGCGCTTCACCTTGTCGGCGTAGCCCTCGACGAGATCCATCGTGAAGGCGTTGACCGGCGGCTGCCGGTCGTCCGACCGCGAGTGGCGGATCCAGTCCGCGAGGACCTCGCGCACGGGCACACCGCGCTGGTCGGCCTCGAAGAGGATCTGGAAGGCGCGCTTGCGCGCGTTGCTCCGGGCAGCCACGGTTAGCTGTTCACCCGGCCGAGGTAGGCGCTGGTGCGGGTGTCGACCTTGATCTTCTCGCCGGTGGTGACGAAGAGCGGGACCTGGATCTCGTGGCCGGTCTCCAGGCGGGCCGGCTTGGTGCCGCCGGTGGAGCGGTCGCCCTGGACGCCCGGGTCCGTGTGCTCGATGGTCAGCTCGACGGCGGCCGGGAGCTCGACGTAGAGCACCTCGCCCTCGTGCTGGGCCACGGAGGCGGTGAAGCCCTCGATGAGGAAGTTGGCGGCGTCGCCGACGGCGGCGCGGGAGACCATCAGCTGGTCGTAGGTCTGCATGTCCATGAAGACGAAGTAGTCGCCGTCCATGTACGAGAACTGCATGTCGCGCCGGTCGATCGTGGCGGTGTCGACCTTCGTGCCGGCGTTGAAGGTCTTGTCGACGACCTTGCCGGAGAGCACGTGCTTGAGCTTGGTGCGCACGAAGGCCGGGCCCTTGCCGGGCTTGACGTGCTGGAACTCGACGACGGACCAGAGCTGGTCACCGTCGAGCTTGAGCACCATGCCGTTCTTGAGGTCGTTCGTGGAAGCCACGGTTGCGGAATCTCCTGCACTGGAAGACCACGGATGCGCGCACGGTCCGGTGTCGCGGACTAGAGCGCGAGCAGCTCCTTGGTCGTAATGGTGAGTAGCTCGGGACCGCCGTCCGCCTCGGGGCGCACGACGAGCGTGTCATCGATCCGGACACCTCCCCGGCCGGGGAGGTGAACCCCCGGTTCGACGGTGACCGGCACGCAAGCGTCCAGTTTACCCATTGCCGTAGGTGCAAGCTGCGGGTCCTCGTCGATTTCGAGGCCCACACCGTGTCCCATCCACCCCGCGAGGGCCTCACCGTGCCCCGCGGAGTCCAGTACGGACCGTGCCGCGTGGTCCACGTCGCGGTACGCGGCCCCCGGCAGCAGGGCCTGCCGGCCCGCACGCTGGGCCGCGAAGACGAGGTCGTACAGCTCGATCTGCCAGTCGGCGGGGGTGGTCCCGATCACGAAGGTACGGCCGATCTCGCAGCGGTAGCCCCGGTAGTTCGCGCCGAGGCAGACGGAGAGGAAGTCGCCCTCCTCCACCCGCCGGTCGGAGGGCCGGTGCCGGGAGCGCCCGGAGTGCGGGCCGGTGCCGACGGAGGTGGGGAAGGCGGGGCCGTCCGCGCCGTGGTCGACGAGGCGGCGCTCCAGCTCCAGGGCCAGGTGGCGTTCGGTCCGGCCGACGAGGATCGACTCCAGCAGCTCGCCCAGGGCCTGATCGGCGATCTCGGCGGCGATCCGCAGGCAGGCGATCTCCTCCTCGTCCTTGACCAGCCGCTGCTGCTCCACGGCCGTGCCGAGGTCGGCCAGCCTCAGCCGGGGCGCGACCGAGTGCACGGCCCGGTGCCTGCCCACGGTGAGGTGGTGCTCCTCGACGGCGAGGGACTCGGCCCGGGCGGAGGCGGCCAGGTCCGCGGCGGCCACGGCCGGATCGGCGCCGGGCGCGGGCAGGACGGACACCCGCAGCGCCTCGTCGAGCCGGCCCTCCTCCGCCTCGCCGGTGGGCGCCCCGGGGCAGAACAGCACGTCTTCGGCGGGCCCGACCAGCAGGACGGCGCCCAGCGGGGACGCCCCGGCGAGGTAGCGGACGTTCGCCGGACGCGTGACCAGGGCTGCGGAGTTGCCCGCGGCGGCGCAGCGCTCGCGGAGCAGGCCCCTGCGGGCCTCGTACACGTCGGACATGTCTCCGAGCCTACGAGCGCCCCGCCCATCCGGCCCGGCGAGCGCGTCCGGACGGGGCCGGGCCCCTGCCCGGCACCGGCGGTCCGGCCGGCGGTACCGGCCGCCCTACCAGCGGGGCGGGCTCGTCAGTGCCCGCGCGAGGGCCTCGTCCAGGGCCCGCGCGGTGCCCTCGACATCGAGGTGGGAGTTGTCGATGATCGGCAGCCCCGAGCCGTACCAGCCCGCCATCCGGCCGTGGATGCGGGCGACTTCCTCGTCGGAGAGCCGGCGGTTGCCGGAGCGGGCCGCGTTGCGGTCGAGGACGACGTCCAGGCCGGGCAGCAGCACGACCGGCAGCAGGGCGGGCCCCACGTGCCGCTTCCAGCCGCCGAGGCCCACCACGGGCCGGTCCGGGAAGACCGCGTCGTCGAGGATGCAGGAGATGCCGTTGGCCAGGAAGTTGCGGGCGGCGAAGCCGCAGGTGCGGCGGGCCAGGCGGTACTGGGCCTCGGAGTGCTCGTTCCAGCCGGCCTGCGGGTCCGCGAAGCCGGAGCAGACCCACTCGCGGACGTCGTCCAGGCTGATGTGCGCGGTCGGCACGGGGCGGGTGCCCGCCCAGTGCCGGGCCACGGTCGTCTTGCCGGCGCCCGCCGGGCCGATCAGCAGGACGGCGAGCACGGCCCCGCCGGTGCCGGGCGCGGGCGGGGACGCCGCGGGGGCCGCGGCGGGAGGCAGCGGGATGTGGCCCGTCGCGTCGGGGACCGGCGCCACCGGCCAGCCCTGCGCAGGGGGTATCGGCGGCTGCGGGGGCACCGCCGGGTGTTGTCCCGGCGGGCCCCAGCCCCCCACTCCGTGCTGCATCCGCGCCACTCCGTCTCGTTCAGGCGACTGATGCGAGAACGTTATCTCAGGCCGTGACCTCTTCGGCCAGCGCACGCAGTGCCAGCCGGTAGGACCCCAGCCCGAAGCCCGCGACGGTGCCGGTGGCCACGGCGGCGATGACCGAGGTGTGCCGGAACTCCTCCCGGGCGTACGGGTTGGAGATGTGCACCTCGATCAGCGGGGCGGTCCGCTGCGCGGCCGCGTCCCGCATGGCGTACGAGTAGTGCGTGAAGGCGCCCGGGTTGATGACGACCGGGATCTTGCCGTCCGCCGCCTCGTGCAGCCAGCGCACCAGCTCGCCCTCGTCGTTGGTCTCGCGGACCTCGACGTCGAAGCCGAGCTCCGCGCCCAGGGTGCGGCAGCTCTCCACGAGGCCCGCGTACGAGGTGGCCCCGTACACATCGGGCTCGCGGGACCCGAGCCGGCCCAGGTTCGGGCCGTTCAGGACCAGCACCCGGCGGCTCACGCGGAGACCTCGCCGTACGCGGCGACCAGGTGCGCCGGGTCGGGGCCCTCCAGCACGGTGGGCTTGGCCAGTCCGTCCAGGACGATGAAGCGCAGCAGGTTGCCGCGGGACTTCTTGTCGACCTGCATGGTCTGGAGCAGCTTGGTCCACTGGTCGCCGCGGTAGGTCAGCGGCAGGCCGACCGAGGCCAGTACCGCCTTGTGGCGGTCGGCCGTGGCGTCGTCCAGGCGCCCGGCCAGCCGGCCGAGTTCGGCCGCGAAGACCATGCCGACGGAGACCGCCGCACCGTGCCGCCACTTGTAGCGCTCGTTCTTCTCGATGGCGTGCGCGAGGGTGTGGCCGTAGTTGAGGATCTCCCGCAGCCCCGACTCCTTCAGGTCGCTGGAGACCACGTCGGCCTTGACCTGGATGGAACGGCAGATCAGCTCGGCCGTGTGGGGCCCGGCGGGCGTACGGGCCGCCGCCGGGTCCTCCTCGATCAGGTCGAGGATCACCGGGTCGGCGATGAACCCGGCCTTGATGATCTCGGCCAGGCCGCTGACGTAGTCGTTGACCGGCAGCGACTCCAGCGCGGCGAGGTCGCAGAGCACCCCGGCCGGCGGGTGGAAGGCGCCGACGAGGTTCTTGCCCTCGGCGGTGTTGATGCCGGTCTTGCCACCGACGGCCGCGTCCACCATCGCCAGGACGGTGGTGGGGACGGCGATCCAGCGCACCCCGCGCAGCCAGCTGGCCGCGACGAAGCCCGCCAGGTCGGTGGTGGCGCCGCCGCCGACGCCGACGATGACGTCGGTGCGGGTGAAGCTGGACTGGCCGAGCGCCTTCCAGCAGTACGCGGCCACCTCGACGGTCTTGGCCTCCTCGGCGTTCGGCACCTGGATGGCGATCGCCTCGTAGCCCTGCTCCGCCAGGTCCGCGCGCAGCGCCTCGCCGGTGTCGGCCAGCGCCTCGGGGTGGATCACGGCGACCCGCTGGGCCTTCGTGCCGATCAGGCCGCCCAGCTCGCCGAGCAGCTGCCGGCCGACCAGCACGTCGTACGCGTCGTGTCCGGCGCTCGCGCCGACGTGGATCCGCGTCACCTGGTCTGTCATACGTCCTTCAACTCCAGAGCGTCGAGGACCGCCTGGGCGACCTCTTCGGGGGTGCGGTCGTCGGTGGCCACGACGACGCGCGCGACTTCGGTGTACAGGTGGCGCCGGGCCTCCATCAGCTCGCGCCACTGGCGGCGCGGGTTGACGGCGAGCAGCGGCCGGGCGGCGCCGAGGCCGACGCGGCGCACGGCCTCCTCGACGTCCATCGACAGGTAGGCGACGGGCAGTCCGCTCAGCAGGGCACGGGTGCCCTCGTCGAGGACGGCCCCGCCGCCGAGGGCGAGGACCCCGGTGTGCTCGGCGACGGCGGCCGCGACGGCCGCACGCTCCAGCTCACGGAAGTACGGCTCGCCCTCGTCGACGAAGATGTCGGAGATCTCCCGGCCCTGGGCCGCGACGATGTCCGCGTCGGTGTCCCGGTAGGGGACGCCGAGCCGGCGGGCGAGCAGGCCGCCCACCGTGGACTTGCCGGAACCCATGGGTCCGACGAGGACGACCAGGGGGCCGCCCGTCACCGGATCTGCAGGTTGTCGAGGTAGGACCGCACGTTGCGGCGGGTCTCGGGGACCGAGTCGCCGCCGAACTTCTCGACCACGGCGTCGGCCAGCACGAGCGCGACCATGGCCTCGGCGACGATGCCCGCGGCGGGCACGGCGCAGACGTCGGAGCGCTGGTGATGGGCGACGGCGGCCTCGCCGGTGGCGACGTCGACGGTGGCCAGTGCGCGCGGCACGGTCGCGATGGGCTTCATCGCGGCGCGTACGCGCAGCAGCTCGCCGGTGGTCAGGCCGCCCTCGGTGCCGCCGGAGCGGCCGGAGGTGCGCTTGAGGCCCTCGGGGGTGGAGACGATCTCGTCGTGCGCCTGGGAGCCGGGCACGCGGGCCAGCTCGAAGCCGTCGCCGACCTCGACGCCCTTGATGGCCTGGATGCCCATGAGCGCGGCGGCGAGGCGGGCGTCGAGGCGGCGGTCCCAGTGGACGTGGGAGCCGAGGCCGACGGGCACGCCGTATGCGAGGACCTCGACGACGCCGCCCAGGGTGTCGCCGTCCTTGTGGGCCTGGTCGATCTCCGCGACCATCGCCTTCGACGCGTCGGCGTCGAGGCAGCGGACCGGGTCGGCGTCGAGCTTCTCGACGTCGGCGGGGGTCGGGTAGACGCCGTAGGGGGCCTTGGCCGAGGCCAGTTCCACCACGTGGGAGACGATCTCGATGCCCGCGACCTCCTTGATGAAGGAGCGGGCGACGGCGCCGAGGGCGACGCGGGCGGCGGTCTCACGGGCGCTGGCGCGCTCCAGGATCGGCCGGGCCTCGTCGAAGCCGTACTTCTGCATGCCGGCGAGGTCGGCGTGGCCGGGGCGGGGACGGGTCAGCGGCGCGTTGCGGCCGGTGTCCTTGAGCAGGGAGGGGTCGACCGGGTCGGCCGACATGACGGTCTCCCACTTGGGCCACTCGGTGTTGCCGATCATCACCGCGACCGGGCCGCCCTGGGACAGGCCGTGGCGGACGCCGCCGAGGAAGGTGATCTCGTCCTGCTCGAACTTCATGCGGGCACCGCGGCCATAGCCGAGCCGGCGCCTCGCCAGGTGGTCGGCCACCAGCTCGGTGGTGACCGGGACGCCGGCGGGAAGGCCCTCCAGCGTCGCGACCAGTGCCGGTCCGTGCGACTCTCCTGCGGTCAGCCAACGCAACCTGCTCAACGATGCTCCTCATGCTCGCGCCTGGCACTGCGACGACGCGTCCGGCTGCGCGGACCGGACGCCCGTACCCGAATCCTCCCACGTCCGGGCCGCCCGGCCGATCTCGGTCCAGCTGACGGACTGGGAGTGCGCGGCCTGATCGTGCCGGGCGCGGCTATCCGGTCCCTACGCGGACGCCCGCGCGGGCTCGGTGACGGGGCCGCGGGGCGGTCGGTCAGTGGCGGGCGCGCAGGGCCGCTTCCCCGGCGGACCGCATGGCCGCCAGGGGGCCGGGCGTGCGGCCGGTCATCTGCTCGACCTGGAGGACGGCCTGGTGGACGAGCAGGTCGAGGCCGCCGAGGAGGGTGCCGCCGCGCCCGGACCAGGAGGCGGCCAGCGCGGTGGGCCAGGGGTCGTAGAGGACGTCGAAGAGGGTGCCGGGCGCGTCGGGGACGGCGGGGGCGAGCCCGTCCGTGGCGCCGGCCGGGGTGGTGGCGATGACCAGGGGGGCGTGCAGGGCGTCGGCCGCCCGCGACCAGTCGGCCGTACGGACGTCGACGCCGAGCCGCTCGCCCCACTGGCGCATCTCGTCGGCGCGGGCCTCCGAGCGGACGTACGCGGTGACCTCGCCGGTGCAGATCCGGGCGAGGGCGGCGAGCGCCGAGGAGGCGGTGGCGCCCGCCCCGAGGACGGCGGCGGCGGGCACCTTGTCCACGCCGCGCTCGTGCAGGGCGGCGACGATGCCGGGGATGTCGGTGTTGTCGCCGACGCGGCGGCCGTCCTCGGTGAAGACGACCGTGTTGACGGCCTCCACGGAGGCCGCGGTGTCGCTGATCCCGTCCAGCAGCGGGATGATCGCCCGCTTGAGCGGCATGGTCAGCGACAGCCCGGCCCACTCGGGACCGAGGCCGGCCACGAAGGCGGGCAGCGCGGCCTCGTCGATCTCGAACCGGTCGTAGGACCAGTCGCCGAGGCCGAGCTCCCGGTACGCGGCGCGGTGCAGCACCGGTGAGAGGGAGTGCTCGATGGGCGAACCCAGCACCGCGGCCCGTATCCGTGACATGTCCTGCTACCCGCCGTTCTTCTGCTTCTGCCGTGCCTGGAACTCGTCGGCGAGCTTCATGTGCTCTTCGTACGTCTTCGTGAAGGTCGTCTTGTCGCCGTCGACCGACACGAAGAACATCCAGCCGCCGTGGTCGGGGTTGAGCGTAGCGGTCAGCGCGTCCAGGCCGGGGTTCCCGATCGGGCCGGGCGGCAGTCCCTTGACGAAGTGCGTGTTGTACGGGTGGTCGAAGGCCTGGGCTTCCTTCAGGTTGAAGTTCAGTTCGCTCTGGTTCTTGATGTAGTTGTACGTGGAGTCGAACTGGAGCCGCTGGTTCGTGACGTCGTTGGTCTTCTTGAGGCGGTTGTAGACCACCTCGGCCATCTTGCGGAAGTCGTCGTGGTTCTTGCCCTCGGCGTTCACGAGGCTGGCGACGGTGACCACCTGGAGGGGGTTCTCCAGGTTCAGCTCCTTGGCCTTGCCCTCGATCCCCATCTCCGCGTACTTGTCGGCCGCGTTCTTGACCATCTGCCGGAGCAGCGACTCGGGCGTCGTGTCCTTCTTCAGGTCGTAGCGCGCGGGGAGGAGGAAGCCTTCCAGCGGATCGATGAGCTTCGTGTTGCTGCCGGCCCAGGCCGGCAGGCCGAGGTTCTTCGCCTCGCGCTGGGCGATGTCCTTCGTGGTGCCTTCCGGTTTGCCGAGCTTCTTGTCGATGGCCTCGTAGATCTTGGAGTTGCGCAGGCCCTCGGCGATGGTGATGACGTTCAGCTTGCTGGGGTCGATCATCAGCGCGACGGCGGCCGAGGCCGACATCTTCTTCTTCATCGGGTAGACGCCGGGCTGGATCGACTTGCCCCTGGGGTTGGCGTTCGCCGCGTCGACGAAGGCCTGGGCGCTGGCGACCACGCCGGCCTGCTTGAGGATGCGGCCCATCTGGCCGATGCCGGCGTCCTTGGGGATCTCGACCTCGACGATCTCGTCGGTGCCCTCGCCCGCGAAGTCCTCGGCCGGGGCGAAGCGGTCGTGGAGGTAGTTGTAGCCGTAGTAGCCGCCACCGCCGACGACACCGATGATCACCACGGCGGCGATCAGGCAGGCGGCGCCGCTGCGTTTCTTCTGTTTGCCGCCCTTGCCGCCCTTGGCGCGGCCGCCGCCGCGGCGCCCGCGCGCGGGCGGCTCGTCGCCGTCGTCCGTACCGCGGCCGGATCCGGCCACGATGTCCTCTTCGTCCTCGGCGAGCGGGTCCTCGACCGGTTCCGGTTCGAGGTGGCGCAGGCCGGGCGGCTGCGGCGGCGGATAGGCCTCGGCCGTGGTGTACAGGTCGGGGGCCTCACCGGGGTAGGTCCCGACGGCCTGCTGGGCGTACGGGTCCGCCCCGGCGTACGGGTCGACCTGCACGGCCGCGGCCGCGTACTGGCCCTGGCCGGTGTCCCCCCAGGCCTGGCCGCCGCCGTCGTACACCGGCTGCGGGGCCATGGGCTGGGGGGCCGCCTGCTGGGCCATCTGCTGCTGCATCTGCTGGTACTGGACCTGCTGGGCGTAGCCCTGGTCGTCGTACTGCTGCGGGTACGGGCCCGCGTACTGCTGCTGGTACTGCGGCTCCTGCGGGTGCGGGTACTGCTGCTGTTCCCCGCCGTAGGGCACCTGCGCCTGCTGCGTCTGGTGCGCGGTCCACCCCTGGTCCCCGTAGAGGGGGTCCTGGGGGTTCCACGGTTCGGAGCCGTGGCCCCGGCCATAGTCAGTCATCGGTCCCCTAGAGCCGCGAGACGAAGGTCGCGGGCTCTTTTCGGCCGCGACACCCGGTTCCGCCTCTTTGGTGGTGAGCGACGGCTGTTCGAATGCCGTCTCATCGCGCGGAACGTTACCGTATCGCGATCAGACAACCACTTCGACGCACTCACCGGGCGGATTACCTGATACCCGTTCGGTCTCAAGAGCGTTCTGGAGGATGACCACAGCGGCCGCCTGGTCGATGACCGAACGGCCCTTCTTCGCGTTCCGGCCGGAGGCCCGCAGGCCCTGGGCGGCGGTGACCGTGGTCATCCGCTCGTCCACCAGGCGCACCGTCACCGGCTTGATTCCCTTGGCGAGTTCGTTCGCGAATGCGCGCACCTTGGCCGCGGCCGGCCCCTCCCGCCCGCTGAGCGAGCGGGGGAGGCCGACCACGACTTCGAGGGGCTCGTACTCCTCGACGAGCTGCCGCAGCCGCCGGTGGGCGAAGGGGATGTCCCGGCCCGGGACGGTCTCCACCGGCGTGGCCAGCACCCCGTCGGGGTCGCAGGACGCGACCCCGATCCGGGCGTCTCCGACATCGATGGCCAGTCGGCGGCCACGGCGCAGGCTCATCGTCAGGCCGTCTCCGCCACGAGGCGCTCGACCGCGGCGATGGCCTCGGGCACGGCGCCCGGGTTCTGGCCGCCGCCCTGGGCCACGTCCGGCTTGCCGCCACCGCCGCCGCCGAGGGTCTTGGCGGCGGTACGGACCAGGTCACCGGCCTTGAGACCGCGCTCGCGGGCCGCCTCGTTGGTGGCGATGACGGTCAGCGGGCGGTCGTTCGCCACGGTGAACAGTGCGACGACGGCCGGGCGGTCGCCCGGGATGCGGCCGCGGACGTCGAGGACCAGCTTGCGCAGGTCGTCGGCGCCGGTGCCGTCCGGCACCTGGCCGACGACGAGGGCGACGCCGCGGATGTCCTGGGCGTTCGAGGCGAGACCGGCGGCGGCCTGGAGGACCTTCTCCGCGCGGAACTTCTCGATCTCCTTCTCGGCGTCCTTCAGCTTGCCGAGCATGGCGGCGATCTTCTCCGGCAGCTCCTCCGGACGGCCCTTGACCAGCTCCTGGAGCTGGGCGACGACCGTGTGCTCCTTGGCGAGGAAGTTGTACGCGTCGACGCCGACGAGGGCCTCGACACGGCGCACGCCGGAGCCGATGGAGGACTCGCCGAGCAGCTTCACCAGGCCCAGCTGGGAGGTGTTGCCGACGTGCGTGCCGCCGCACAGCTCCTTGGAGAAGTCGCCGATGGTGACGACGCGGACCCGCTCGCCGTACTTCTCGCCGAACTCGGCGATGGCGCCCTGCTTCTTCGCCTCGTCGATGCTCATGACCTCGGCGGTGACGTCGAGCTCGCGGGAGAGCACGTCGTTGATCTTCTGCTCGACGTCGGTGAGGACCGAGCCGGGGACGGCGTTCGGCGAACCGAAGTCGAAGCGGAAGCGGCCAGGGCTGTTCTCGGAGCCGGCCTGGGCGGCCGTCGGGCCGAGGGCGTCGCGCAGCGCCTGGTGGGTCAGGTGCGTGGCCGAGTGGGCGCGGGCGATGGCCCGGCGGCGCTTGCCGTCGATGGCGGCGTACGCGGAGGCGCCCACCGTCACCTCGCCGACCTGGACGGAGCCCTTGTGCACGGAGACACCGGGGACCGGCTGCTGGACGTCGCGGACCTCGATGACGGCGCCCGTGTCGAGCTTGATGCGGCCCTGGTCGGCGAGCTGGCCGCCGCCCTCGGCGTAGAAGGGGGTGCGGTCGAGGACGACCTCGACCTCGTCGCCCTCGGAGGCGGCGGGCGCGGAGACGCCGTTGACCAGCAGGCCGACGATGGTGGCCTCGCCCTGGTTGGTGACGTAGCCGGTGAACTCGGTGGCGCCGGAGCCGTCGGCGATCTCCCGGTAGGCCGACATGTCGGCGTGGCCGGTCTTCTTGGCCTTGGCGTCGGCCTTGGCGCGGTCGCGCTGCTCCTGCATCAGGCGGCGGAAGCCGGGCTCGTCCACGGAGAGGCCCTGCTCGGCGGCCATCTCCAGGGTGAGGTCGATCGGGAAGCCCCAGGTGTCGTGGAGCAGGAACGCCTTGTCGCCGGAGAGGACCGTGCCGCCGGCGGCCTTGGTCTCGGTGACGGCGGTGTCGAGGATGTTGGTGCCGCCCTTGATGGCCTTGAGGAACGCGGCCTCCTCGGCGAGGGCGACGGTCTCGATGCGCTTGCGGTCGGTGATGAGCTCCGGGTACTGCCGGCCCATCGTCTCGATCACGACGTTGATCAGGTCCTGGACGACCGGACCGGTGGCGCCCATGAGGCGCATGTTCCGGATGGCGCGGCGCATGATGCGGCGCAGCACGTAGCCGCGGCCCTCGTTGCCCGGCGTGACGCCGTCACCGATGAGCATGGTCGAAGTGCGGATGTGGTCGGCGACCACGCGCAGGGAGACGTCCGTGTTCTGGGCGGCGCCGTAGCGGACGCCGGTCAGCTCGGTGGCCTTGTCCATGACCACGCGCAGGGTGTCGGTCTCGTACATGTTCTGGACGCCCTGCAGGATCATCGCGAGGCGTTCGAGGCCGAGACCGGTGTCGATGTTCTTCGACGGCAGGTCACCGAGGATCGGGAAGTCTTCCTTCCCGTCGCCGGCGCCGCGCTCGTACTGCATGAAGACCAGGTTCCAGATCTCCACGTACCGCTCGTCGTTGACGGCCGGGCCGCCCTCGACGCCGAACTCGGGGCCGCGGTCGTAGTTGATCTCGGAGCAGGGGCCGCAGGGGCCGGGGACGCCCATGGACCAGAAGTTGTCCTTCTTGCCCAGACGCTGGATGCGCTCGGCGGGGACGCCGATCACGTCGCGCCAGATGGCCTCGGCCTCGTCGTCGTCGAGGTAGACCGTGATCCAGAGCTTCTCGGGCTCAAGGCCGTAGCCGCCGTCCGCCACGGAGCTGGTGAGCAGCTCCCAGGCGTACTTGATGGCGCCTTCCTTGAAGTAGTCCCCGAAGGAGAAGTTGCCGCACATCTGGAAGAACGTGCCGTGGCGGGTGGTCTTGCCGACCTCTTCGATGTCCGGCGTGCGGACGCACTTCTGGACGCTGGTGAGCGTCGGGGCCGGCGGCTTGGTCTCGCCCAGGAAGTAGGGCTTGAAGGGCACCATGCCCGCGGGCACCAGCAGCAGAGTCGGGTCGTCCGCGATGAGCGACGCCGAAGGGACAACGGTGTGACCGCGCTCCTCGAAGAAGCTCAGCCAGCGGCGGCGGATTTCAGCCGACTCCATCAGTGGTCCTCATTCCGGTTGTGCGTGACCGTCGATTTGTTCGAACGGTGGGTGGTCTGGTGGTACTCGATGGCCGGCAGCCGCCGCGGCCCGGGAAGGGCGGTGACGTTGTCGGGCCGGTCGGGGTCCTGGTGGAGCCCCAGTGCGTCGTTCAGCTCGTCTTCGCGCTGCGTCATTCCCGCCTTGACGTCGAGGGCGAACTCCTTGAGGCGGTGCCCGGCCTCCACTGCCTTGTCGGCGGCCTGGGCGGCGAGGCTCTCCGGCGTCAGCTTCTTCAGCTGGCGGTTGACCTTGGTCGTGGCCCACACGCCGGCGGCGGCGCCTGCGGTGAACCAGAAGGCTCGGCGGAACATCGGCGGTCTCAGCCCTTCTGCTTCCGGCGCCGGGCCGCCGGCACCGTACGGCCGACGATCACGTTTCGCCGGGTGGTCTTCTGCGGGGCGTCCTCCGTGCGGCCCAGCGCCTTGCGGACGCCGTAGCCGAAGGCCGCGACCTTGACCAGGGGTCCGCCGAAGGTGGTGGCCACGGTGGAGGACAGCGCGGAGGCGTTGGAGGTGACCTCCTGGACGTCGCTCGCGATGGCGTCGACCCGGTCGAGCTGGGTGCGCGCGGAGCGTACGGTCGTCGAGGCGTCCGCGAGCAGCGGGACGGCCTGCTCGGTGACGTCGGCCACGAGCTTGGTGGTGGCCCGCAGCACCTGCGCGAGCCGTACCAGCGCTAGGGCGAGGAAGGACACCAGGATGGCCCAGAAGACGGCCACGAGGATGCCGGCCACCTCTCCACCGGACACGTTGCACCGCTCCCTGATCTGCTCGTCTTCTACGGATTGCCTACGGATCGACTACGCGGAAAAGTCTTCCTCCGACCCTATCGCGCCGGAGATCCGCCGCAGTACCGGAATTCGGGGTCCAGCACCCGTCCCCGCGGATCCGCCCCTCACCCGACGCGTCCGGATCGGCACTCTCCGTGCCCATGGGGCAGCGCCCCACCCGGCGAGCGGCATCGGGCGTCCTCCCCCGGAGCCGGGTGACCGCCCCTCGCCGGGGAACGGAAAGGCCCGCCGCCCCCCGGAGGGGACGGCGGGCCGACACCAGCCTGTGAGGGCTACGGCCGCTGGATCAGCGGGCGTAGTACTCGACGACGAGCTGCTCGTCGCAGATGACCGGGATCTCCTTGCGGTTCGGGTCGCGGTCGAGGCGGAAGGCCAGGGCCTTCAGGTTGACCTGCAGGTAACGCGGGGTCTCACCCTCACCGGCGTAGCCACCCTCGCGGGCGACCTGGAAGGGGTGCTTCTCGCGGCTGCGCTCGCGGACCGTGATGACGTCGTCGGGACGCACGCGGAACGACGGCTTGTCGACCTTGGCGCCGTTGACCTCGATGTGGCCGTGGACGACCATCTGGCGGGCCTGGTAGATGGTGCGGGCGATGCCGGCACGCAGGACCAGGGCGTCCAGACGACGCTCGAGCTCGACGACCAGCGCCTCGCCCGTCTTGCCCTCGGCCTTCTTCGCGCGGTCGTACGCGCGGGCCATCTGGCGCTCGGAGATGTCGTACTGGGCGCGCAGACGCTGCTTCTCGAGCAGACGGACCTTGTAGTCCGAGTTCTGCTTGCGGCCACGGCCGTGCTCGCCCGGCGGGTAGGGGCGGGCCTCGAAGTACTTGACGGCCTTCGGCGTCAGGGCGATGCCGAGAGCGCGAGACTTCTTGACCTTGGGTCGCTTCTGGTTCACGGGGAACCTACCTCCATGTAAGTTAGGTGAGGCTTACCTTATCGAGGAGGACGTAATGTCTCGACCACATGGGATCCCCCTGCCCAGTGCGCGCCGCAGTTCGGATTCCAACGAAACGGAATCCGCTTTCGACGACGATAAGCAAGGTCAGCCGCGTCCCAGGGAAGGCGTTCGGCAGCTCACCGGAGCCGAACGCGTACGAACCCTCGTAGAGTCCAACGCCTCAGTATCCCTCACGCTGCCGGGTGCTACCGACCAGGCCGAGTGGTGGACAGGGGTGCCGGCCGCACGGACCGTCACCCCGGACGGGGACGTGATCCTCCTGGTACCAGGGGAATCCGCGGCTGCCAGGGCTGCCGCTCACGCCCAGGACGACGACCTCACCGCCGTGATCGAGATCACGGACGTGGCGCCGGTGTCCGTGCCCCATCGTATCCGAGGCCGCGCGCGGCTCTCCGGGTGGCTGACCCCGGTACGCGGGGACGACCGCCCGGTGTGCGCGGCGCTGCTCGCCGAGCGGAACCCGGTGGGCGAGCTGCTGGGCCTGGCCGAGTCCCAGGACCCCCCGTACACCGGCCGCCCCGCCTGGATGATGCTGCGCCTGGAGGTCGGCGAGATCGCGCTCGACGACCTCTGGGGCTCCGAGCAGGTGGACCCCGACGAGCTGGCGGGGGCCGAACCCGACCCGCTGGCCGCCCACGAGACGGAGCTGCTCCAGCACCTGCACTCCGCCCACGCCGAACGGGTCGCCGACCTGTGCGGGCTGCTCGGCCCCCGGGGGGCGGCCGGCCTGACCGCCGTCCCGCTGGCCCTCGACCGCCTCGGGCTGCGCGTCCGCTTCACCGGCGGCCCCGGCCGCGCCTCCTTCGACGCCCGCTTCGACTTCCCGCAGCCGGTGGCCGACGTGTGCGGGCTGCGCCGGGCCATGCGGGCCCTGTTCGCCGCCGCCGCTCACTGAGGACAGGCGGCGAGCAGCTCCTGGAGCGCGAGCTTCTCGGGTGGCGTGACGGACAGCCGGTACTTGGCCTTGACGCCGGTGTAGCGGCGCCCGTATTCGCACCAGTACTCTCCGCGCGGCGGCCGCCACTTGTCGGCCGTGCGGCTGCCCTTGTCCTGGTTGGTCTGCTTGTCCACGGCGAGCAGCACGTCGAGGTCGTTGGCGTACTCCAGCCTGCGCTGCGGCGTCCACGCGTACGCGCCCGCCCGCCAGGCCGCGCCCAGCGCGACGACGTGATCGGTCTGGATCTGCGAGGCCCGCCGGTAGGAGTACGGGAGCTCCTTGCCGGTGTACGGATCGTGCAGCACGCCCGACACCACCACACAGGGGTTGCGGTCCCCCTCGCGCAGCTCGGAGAGGTCCCTGCGCAGGACGTCGTCCCGGGTGTCGCAGCCGTTGCGCCCGCCGACGGCGTCGGTCTCGTCCGACCAGTACCGGCCGAACTCCTCCCTCTTGTACGTCTGCCAGTTCCTGCCCCACGCCACCGGGAGCTTGGCCAGCTGTTCCTGGGCGGTCGCCCTGTCCGGGGGGAACCCCGCCCCTGTGAGCGGCACCGGCCGGTGTGCGACGCCGGGGTGCTGCTGGCATCCGGCGGTAAGCAGCGCGGCGACGATGACGAGCGCACGGCATCCCATGCCCGGACCCTAGGCCCCCCGAGCCGGACGGGCCACCTCTGCGCGGGGCTGTCCCCTACCCGCCCTTCCACCGTTCCCGCCTCAGTCGCCGGCGCGGCTACAAACACGGCGCTACCGCGCCCGCGCCTCAATCGCCGGCGGGGCTGGATCTTCCAGCCCCGCCGGCGATTGAGGCGCGGGGTCTGGGGCGGAGCCCCAGGGAACGGTGGAAGGGCGGGGCGGGGAGCAGCGCCGCAGGCACCGGCACCGGCACGGCCAGGTCAGACGCCGCGCAGGCGGTCGCGGACCTTCTCCACCACGTCCGCGTAGCGCGCCTCCGCGCCGTACCGCGTCGGCTCGTAGTACCGCTTCCCGTGGATCTCGTCCGGCGCGTACTGCTGCGCGGCGATCGCGCCCGGCACGTCGTGCGGGTAGACGTAGCCCACCGCGTGCCCCAGCTTCGCCGCCCCCTTGTAGTGCCCGTCCCGCAGGTGCGCCGGCACGGCCCCGGCCAGCCCGGCCCGTACGTCGGCGAGCGCGGCACCGATCGCGGTCGTGGCGGTGTTCGACTTCGGGGCGAGCGCCAGCGCGATGGTGGCGTGCGACAGGGTCAGGGCGGCCTCCGGGAAGCCGATCATCGCCACCGCCTGGGCCGCGGCCACGGCCAGCGGCAGGGCCGTCGGGTCCGCCAGGCCGATGTCCTCGCTCGCGGAGATCATCAGGCGACGCGCGATGAACCGGGGGTCCTCCCCCGCCTCGATCATCCGGGCCAGGTAGTGCAGCGCGGCGTCCACGTCCGAGCCGCGGATCGACTTGATCAGCGCGCTCGCCACGTCGTAGTGCTGGTCGCCGTCCTTGTCGTAGCGGACCGCGGCCCGGTCGACGGCCTCCTCCAGCGTCTGGAGGGTGATCTCCTCCTCGCCCTTGGCGATGGCGGAGCCGGCCCCCGCCTCCAGCGCCGTCAGCGCCCGGCGGGCGTCGCCGCCCGCGATGCGCAGCAGGTGCGCCTCCGCGTCGGCGGGCAGGGACACGGCTCCGCCGAGGCCCCGCTCCTCCGTCAGGGCGCGCCGCATCAGGGCGCTCAGGTCCTCGTCGGTCAGCGGTTCCAGGGTGAGGAGCAGGGAGCGCGACAGCAGCGGGGAGATGATCGAGAAGTACGGGTTCTCCGTCGTCGCCGCGATCAGGGTGACCCAGCGGTTCTCCACGGCGGGCAGCAGCGAGTCCTGCTGGGCCTTGCTGAAGCGGTGGATCTCGTCGAGGAAGAGGACGGTCTCCTTGCCGTAGCCGCCGGCGGCGCGCTTGGCGCCCTCGATGACGGCCCGGACCTCCTTGACTCCGGCCGTGATCGCCGACAGCTCGACGAACCGCTTCTGCGTGGCCTGGCTGACCACGTAGGCGAGGGTGGTCTTGCCGATGCCGGGCGGCCCCCACAGGATCACCGACGAGGCTCCGGCCGGTCCCCCGGCGCCCTCCCCCACCAGCCGGCGCAGCGGGGAGCCCGGCTTCAGCAGGTGCTGCTGGCCGACGACCTCGTCCAGGTTGCGCGGGCGCATGCGGACGGCGAGCGGGGAGCTCGCGGGGTCCTTCTCCTGGCGGTCCTCGGCGGCGGCGGTGAAGAGGTCTGGTTCCACACCGGAAGCCTAAGCCAGCCCACCGACAGGACGGCGGCCGCGGCTCAGGAGGTCCAGAAGTCCCACCAGCGGGTCAGGATCAGCATGCCGATGATCCCGATGTGCAGCACGGGCAGGACCCAGGTGAACTCGTCCAGGAAGCCGCGCAGCCAGCCGGGGGCGGGCAGCAGGCCCTGGCGGACGTTGTGCGAGGTGACGTACCAGAACATCAGGATGGTGGCGGCCCAGGCCAGGCAGCACCACAGGCACAGCGAGTTGATGTTGTACAGCGACTGGTACATCAGCCAGGTGCAGAACCCGACGCCGAAGAGGGTGCCGGCGTTCAGGGTGAGCCAGTACCAGCGCCGGAACCGGGCGCCGGCGAGCAGGCTCATGCCGACGCAGATCACGATGCCGTAGGTCACGAGGCCGAGCATCGGGTTCGGGAAGCCGAAGACGGCCGCCTGCTCGCTCTTCATGATGTTGCCGCAGGAGACGATCGGGTTCAGGGAGCAGCCGGGGACGAAGTTCGGGTCCTCCAGCAGCTTGAACTTGTCGATGGTGATCACCCAGGCGGCCAGCAGGCCCGCCGCTCCGGTTATCACCAGCAGCCAGGCCAGTGCCCGGCTCGCGCCGACGGTCCGCACGGTGTTGTCGCCTGTTGTGGTCATGCGCTGCATTCTGCCGCACGGACCTTTGTGCCCGGTCCGTGAGCAACCGTCGCCCCAGCCGTTCGTTGACCGGGCCGTGCTCCCCGCCCGTGCGGGGGTGACCCGGAGATCTACGCGTTCGACACGAACGGCGGCGTCCGCTCCCCGATCCCCCGGGGATCCGGGCCGGACGGCTGTGCCGTCCGGCCCTCACGTCACGCGAGCTTCGCGCGAATGCTCTCGACCAGCCCGTCGAGGGGAACGGCCGTCTGCTCGCCGGACAGCATGTCCTTCAGCTGGACGACTCCCTCGGCCAGGTCCCGGTCACCGGCGATGACCGCCAGGCGTGCGCCCGAGCGGTTGGCACCCTTCATCGCGGCCTTCAGTCCCTTCCCGCCGTACGAGAAGTCGGACGCGATGCCGGCCGCGCGCAGCTGCGTGACCGTACCGAACAGCACACGCTTGGCTTCCTCGCCCAGAGAGACCGCGAAGACCTCGGTGGCCGCCGGGATGTCCAGCTCGATCCCCTCGGCCTCGAGCGCCAGGACGGTGCGGTCGACGCCGAGCGCCCAGCCGACCGACGGCAGCGCCGGTCCGCCGATCATCTCGGACAGGCCGTCGTAGCGGCCGCCGCCGCCGACCGCGGACTGCGAGCCCAGGCCGTCGTGGACGAACTCGAAGGTGGTGCGGGTGTAGTAGTCGAGGCCGCGCACGAGCTTCTCGTCGTCCTCGAAGGCGACCCTGGCGGCCGTGATCAGCGCCCGGACCTCCTCGTGGTAGGCCTTGCACGCGTCGCACAGGTAGTCGCGCAGCAGCGGAGCGCCGACGAGCTGCTTCTGGACCTCGGCACGCTTGTCGTCGAGGACCCGCAGCGGGTTGATCTCCGCCCGGCGGAGCGTCTCTTCGTCCAGATCCAGATCCCGCAGGAAAGTCTGGAGGGCCTCCCGGTAGACCGGACGGCACTCCTTGTCACCCAGCGAGTTCAGCAGGATCCGGAAGTTGCTCAGGCCCAGCGAGCGGTAGGCCTGGTCGGCCAGGATGATCAGCTCGGCGTCCAGCGCCGGGTCCTCCGCGCCGATGGCCTCGGCGCCGACCTGCGAGAAGTGGCGGTAGCGGCCCTTCTGGGGGCGCTCGTAGCGGTAGTACGAGCCCGAGTACCAGAGCTTGACCGGCAGACCTCCGGCCTTGTGGAGGTTGGCCTCCAGCGCCGCACGCAGCACGGAGGCGGTGCCCTCGGGGCGGAGCGCGAGGTTCGCGCCGCCCTTGGTGGTCAGGGTGTACATCTCCTTGGTCACGATGTCGGTCGACTCGCCGACGCCGCGGGCGAACAGCTCCACGTCCTCGAAGCCCGGCGTTTCGACGTACCCGTATCCGGCCTTGCGCAGCGGGCCGGAAATGGCCTCGCGAACGGCCAGGTACTTCGCGGAGTACGGCGGGATCAGGTCGTACGTGCCCTTGGGGGCCTGAAAAGTAGCCACGAAACTCTCGTCACATTCCTCGTCGTGGGGCGGCGGTGCCGTCACCCAGGCCGGCGGCGACTTCCCGGAGGTACGGGTTGGTCGCGCGCTCGCGGCCGATGGTGGTCTGGGGACCGTGGCCGGACAGCACCACCGTCGAGTCGTCCAGCGGCAGGCACACGCGGGCCAGCGACTGGAGCATCTCGGCGTGGGAGCCGCCGGGCAGGTCGGTGCGTCCGATGGAGCCGGCGAAGAGCAGGTCACCCGAGAAGAAGACCGGCGGGATGTCGGCCTGCTCGGGCATCCGGAAGGTCACCGACCCCTTGGTATGCCCGGGCGCGTGCGCCACCGAGAACTCCATTCCGGCCAGTTTCAGGCTGCTGCCGTCGGTGAGCTCGCGGACGTCGTCCGGCTCGCCCACGGTCAGCTCCCCCATGAGCGGCATGCCGATGGAGCGTCCGAGCGCCTTCTCCGGGTCGCTCATCATGTAGCGGTCCTCGGGGTGGATCCAGGCCGGTACGTCGTGTGCTCCGCACACCGGGACCACCGAGGCCACATGATCGATGTGGCCATGGGTGAGGACGACCGCGACGGGCTTGAGACGGTGCTTCTTCAACGTCTCCTCGACCCCTTGGGCGGCCTGGTGGCCGGGGTCGATGATGACGCACTCCTCACCGGCGGCGGGGGCGACCAGGTAGCAGTTGGTGCCCCAGGCCCCGGCGGGGAATCCGGCAATCAGCACGTTCGTCCTCAATCGTCGTCCGGCGGGAGGCAGCGGATCGGAATCTGCTGCTCAGAGCCTACCGGCGCCCCTCATTACACAGCGAACCCATATACGGTACGGCCTAACCCAGCCCGGACAGCGGTACCAGAGACGCACAAGGAGACGACCCGGTGGTCACGAGCGATCAGCGTCGGCGACAGCTCGCCAGGGAGAAGTACGAGCGCCAGCAGAAGCGCCGCGCGGAGGCCCGCCGCAAGTCGCGGCAGCGCCTGGCGGTCATCGGCGCGGCCTCGGCCGTGGTGATCGCCACGCTGGTCGGCCTCGTCGTGGGCGGTGTCTTCGACGGTGAGGACACCAAGGACGCGGCGGCCGACCCGTCGGCGTCCCCGTCGGCGCCGACGCCCAAGAAGTCCCCCTCCCCCGCGATGGCCATCGACGACAAGGCGAAGTACACCTTCGACCTGAAGACCAGCGCGGGCGACGTGAAGTTCGAGATGGACGCGGCGAAGACCCCGCAGACGGTCAACTCGTTCAAGTCGCTCGCCGACAAGGGCTTCTTCGACAAGACCAAGTGCCACCGCCTGGTGACCGGCGGGATCTTCGTCCTCCAGTGCGGTGACCCGGAGGGCACGGGCATGGGCGGCCCCGGGTACAACATCCCCGATGAGAACCTGGACGCCCTGGGCAAGCCGAACGAGCAGGGCCAGGTGATCTACCCGGCCGGCACGGTGGCGATGGCCAATACCGGACGCCCCGGCACCGGCGGCAGCCAGTTCTTCCTCGTCTACAAGGACAGCCCGCTGGCGCCGTCCTACACGCCCTTCGGCAAGATCGACGCGGCCGGGCTGAAGGTGCTGGAGGAGGTGGCCAAGGCCGGGACCGCCGACGGAGCCCAGGACGGCGCCCCGAAGACCGCGGTGACCATCGAGAAGGGCACCGTCACCAAGAACTGACGGTACGCGCGGCCCCGGACCGGGCCGGCCCGCCGCCCGTGCGTCGATATTCCGTCGTGCGGGATGCGGACAGCCGGCCCGGCGGTCGCCTATGTTGGCGTTGTGCAGGGCGGGCGCTGCCCGCCCCAGGAAACTGTGGACGATGCCCGGGGGCCTCCCCCGGCGGGCATCAGGTGGAGGAGGCGCTGTGAGCAGCGACCCGTGGGGCCGAGTCGACGAGACCGGCACCGTGTACGTGCGTACTTCCGAGGGCGAGCAGGTCGTCGGCTCGTGGCAGGCGGGCACCCCCGAGGAGGCCCTGGCCTACTTCGAGCGCAAGTACGAGGGCTTGGTGGTCGAGATCGGCCTCCTCGAACGGCGGGTGCGGACCACCGATCTGTCCGCCAAGGACGCCCAGACGGCCATCGAGCACCTGCGGACGCAGGTGGACGAGCACCACGCCGTGGGCGACCTGGACGCGCTGCGCGTCCGGCTCGACAAGCTGGTGGCGACGGTGGACTCGCGCCGCGAGGAGCGCAAGGTCCAGAAGGCCAAGCAGGCGGACGAGGCCCGTACGGCCAAGGACGCCCTGGTCACCGAGGCGGAGCAGCTGGCGCAGAGCGACCAGTGGCGCAGCGCGGGCGAGCGGCTGCGCGCGCTGGTGGACATCTGGAAGGGCCTGCCCCGGCTCGACCGCAAGTCGGACGACGAGCTGTGGCACCGCTTCTCGCACGCCCGCTCCGCCTTCTCCAAGCGGCGCAAGGCCCACTTCGCCGCGCTGGACGCCCAGCGCGAGGACGCCCGCAAGGCGAAGGAGAAGCTGGTCGCGGAGGCCGAGTCGCTGTCGAAGTCGACGGACTGGGGTCCGACGGCCGCCCGCTACCGCGAGCTGATGGACAGCTGGAAGGCGGCGGGCCGGGCGCAGCGCGAGGCCGAGGACGACCTGTGGAACCGTTTCCGCGGTGCGCAGGACGTGTTCTTCGCGGCGCGCGGCGAGGTCTTCGCGGAGCGCGACGCCGAGCAGGTCGAGAACCTGAAGCTGAAGGAGGAGCTGGCCGTCGAGGCGGAGAAGCTCGTCCCGGTGACGGACCTGAAGGCGGCCCGTGCCGCGTTCCGCTCCATCAACGAGCGCTGGGAGGGCATCGGCCACGTGCCGCGCGACGCCCGCCCCAAGGTCGAGGGCCGGATGCACGCCGTGGAGCGGGCCATCCAGGAGGCCGAGGAGGGCGAGTGGCGCCGTACGAACCCGGAGGCGCGGGCCCGTGCGGCCGGTCTGACGGGGCAGCTGCAGGCGGCCGTCGACAAGCTGCGTGAGCAGATCGACGCGGCGCGCGCGGCCGGCAACAACGCGAAGGCGGACAAGCTGGCCCGTGAGCTGGAGGGCCGGCAGGCCCTGCTCGACCAGGCGCTGAAGGGTCTGGAGGAGTTCGGCGGCTGACTGCCGCCGACCCTGCCGCCCCCGGCGGTTCACGTGACGGGCGCCACCGGTTTCCTCCGGTGGCGCCTGTCGGCGGTTCCGGGGCGGGAGCGGTCGCGGCGCCCTTCGTGCGCGTTCCGTGGGCGTCGGACACGCGCTCCGTACGATCTTCTGACGCGTCCCATTTGTGCGTCCTATTCGTTACGTGAATTCGACGCAGGGTGCGCGCTGGTCGCACCTGGCACCTGTGTACCGTTGTACGGTGCCGCCTCGGCGGCCCTCTGCCGGGCGACGACCAGGATCGAATGTGACGCATACCCAGATACGCGCTGATGTCCCAGACTCCCTTCTCGTTGCCCGGCCGGTCGCCAACAAGAAGGAATCGGGACTCAGGGGGGCCGGACGGCGCGTACTCGCCAATCTGAAGCGTGCCCGGAAGGCGCTGCTGATCCACATCGCGCTGCGCGCCACCGGGCTCGCCGTGATGGCGATCTGGGCGGAGCGCAAGGACGTGCGGCCGCTGGAGATCCTGGGCGGGCGCTGGGACGCCGTCTACTACCTGCACATCGCCGAGAACGGTCTGACGACCCCGCTGGCGACGCCGTCGCCCTGCGCGTTCGCGGGGCCGAGCTGCCAGATGGCGTTCTTCCCCGTCTACCCGACGCTGGTGCGGTACACGTCGTACGTCACGCACCTGCCCATGAACTGGGTGGCGATGGGGCTGGCGCTGCTCGCGTCGGTGATCGCCGCGTGGGGCATCTTCGCCGTCACGGACAAGATCTACGGACGCCGGGTGGCCCTCTTCACCTGTGCCCTGTTCGCGATCGTGCCGGCGGCGCTGGTCCAGTCGATGGCGTACACCGAGCCGCTGTTCCTCGCCCTGTCGGTGTGGGCGATGTACGCGGTGATGACGAAGTCCTGGCTGACGGCCGGTGTGCTGGCCTTCTTCGCCGGTGCCACCCGGCCTTCCGGTTCGGCCATCGTGGCGGCCGTGGTGCTGGCGGGCGTCTGGGAGTACGTGCAGTGGCGCCGCAAGCGGCGTGCGCAGCGTCCGGCGGTGGGCAGGATCATCACTGCCGCGTTGATCGCGCCGCTGGGCTGGTTCGGGTACGTCGGCTACGTGGGCTGGCACTTCGGCCGCTGGGACGGCTACTTCGAGCTCCAGCGCCGGTGGGGTTCCGTCTACGACGGCGGTTTCGACACCCTCACCGAGCTGAAGAAGACCTTCACCGAGGTGCACACCACCCTCAACCACGTGGTGGTCTCGCTGACGGTGGTCACGGCCGTGGTGCTGTTCGTCCTGATGACCCGCAGGCGCCGGCCCCCGATGGTCGTGTGGATCTTCGCGGCGATGATCATGCTGATGGCGCTGGGCGGCGCGGGCTTCTACTTCTCGAAGATGCGCTTCATCATGCCGGCCTTCCCGCTGCTGTTCCCCTTCGCGCTGGCGCTCGCCCGGGCCCGCCGCAGCACCGTGGTGTGGATCATCGGCTCGGCCACCGCGGTCTCGGCGCTCTTCGGCGGCAACCTCAACTTCGTCTGGTGGGGCTGCCCCTGACCGGGCTCTCGCCGCTCCGGACATGACGGTGGGCGCCACCCCCCCAGGGGGGTGGCGCCCACCGTCATGCGGGGCTGCGTGCGGCCTACGGCCGGCGGGCCGAGGTGACGCGGTACACGTCGTAGACGCCCTCGACGCCGCGTACGGCCTTCAGGACGTGGCCCAGGTGCTTCGGGTCGCCCATCTCGAAGGTGAACCGGGAGGTGGCCACCCGGTCGCGGGAGGTCTGCACGGCCGCGGACAGGATGTTCACGTGCTGGTCCGACAGGACCCGGGTGACGTCCGACAGCAGGCGGGACCGGTCCAGCGCCTCGACCTGGATGGCGACCAGGAAGACGGAGGACTGGGTCGGCGCCCACTCCACCTCCAGCATCCGCTCGGGCTGCTGGGAGAGGGAGTCGACGTTGACGCAGTCCGCGCGGTGAACCGATACGCCACTGCCGCGCGTGACGAAGCCGATGATCGGGTCGCCCGGCACCGGGGTGCAGCAGCGGGCCAGCTTGACCCACACGTCCTCGACGCCCTTGACGACCACACCGGGGTCCGCGTTCCCCCGCCGCTTGGTGCGGGCGCGCGACGGCGGGACGCTCTCCTCGATGTCCTCGTTGGCGGCCTCCTCACCGCCCAGGGCCTGCACCAGCTTCTGCACGACGCCCTGCGCGGCCACGTGGCCCTCGCCGATCGCCGCGTACAGGGAGGAGATGTCCGGGTAGCGCATCTCGTGCGCCAGGGTGACGAGGGAGTCGCCGGTCAGGATGCGCTGGATCGGCAGGTTCTGCTTGCGCATGGCCCGCGCGATGGCGTCCTTGCCGTGCTCGATGGCCTCGTCGCGGCGCTCCTTGGAGAACCAGGCGCGGATCTTGTTGCGGGCCCTCGGGGACTTCACGAAGCCCAGCCAGTCGCGGGACGGGCCCGCGCCCTCGGCCTTGGAGGTGAAGACCTCGACCAGGTCGCCGTTGTCCAGGGTCGATTCGAGCGGTACCAGCCGCCCGTTGACCCGGGCCCCTATGGTGCGGTGGCCGACCTCGGTGTGGACCGCGTACGCGAAGTCCACGGAGGTCGCACCGGCGGGCAGCGCGATGACGTCGCCCTTGGGGGTGAAGACGAAGACCTCGTTGCGGGAGAGGTCGAAGCGCAGCGAGTCGAGGAACTCGCCCGGGTCCTCGGTCTCCTTCTGCCAGTCGAGCAGCTGGCGCAGCCAGGCCATGTCGTTGACGGTGTCCTGGCCGGCGCTGCCCTTGGCCGCCTGCGGCACGTCGGTGCGGATCTTGGAGGCGCCGGCGACGGTCTGCTGCTTGTACTTCCAGTGCGCGGCGATGCCGTACTCGGCGCGGCGGTGCATGTCGAAGGTGCGGATCTGGAGTTCGACCGGCTTGCCGTTGGGCCCGATTACCGTCGTGTGGAGCGACTGGTACATGTTGAACTTGGGCATCGCGATGTAGTCCTTGAACCGGCCGGGGACCGGGTTCCAGCGCGCGTGCACGGTGCCGAGGGCCGCGTAGCAGTCCCGCACGGTGTCCACGAGGACGCGGATGCCCACCAGGTCGTAGATCTCCGCGAAGTCACGGCCGCGGACGATCATCTTCTGGTAGACGCTGTAGTAGTGCTTGGGCCGGCCGGTGACGGTGGCCTTGATGCGGGCGGCCCTGAGGTCGACCATCACCTCGTCGGTGACCAGGGCGAGGTACTCGTCGCGCTTGGGCGCCCGCTCGGCGACGAGCCGCACGATCTCGTCGTACATCTTGGGGTAGAGGATCGCGAAGGCGAGGTCTTCGAGCTCCCACTTGATCGTGTTCATGCCGAGGCGGTGGGCCAGCGGCGCGTAGATCTCGAGGGTCTCGCGGGCCTTCTTCTCCTGCTTCTCCCGCTTGAGGTAGCGCATGGTGCGCATGTTGTGCAGGCGGTCGGCGAGCTTGATGACGAGGACCCGGGGGTCCTTGGCCATGGCGACGACCATCTTGCGGACGGTCTCGGCCTGCGCCGCCTCGCCGAACTTGACCCGGTCGAGCTTGGTGACGCCGTCGACGAGGAGGGCGACGGCGTCGCCGAAGTCGCGGCGGAGCTGCTCCAGGCCGTACTCGGTGTCCTCGACGGTGTCGTGCAGCAGGCCCGCCATCAGGGTGGCGGGATCCATGCCCAGCTCGGCGAGGATGGTGGTCACCGCGAGCGGGTGGGTGATGTACGGGTCGCCGCTCTTGCGCTTCTGGCCGCGGTGCCAGCGTTCGGCGACTTGGTAGGCCTGCTCGATCTGGCGCAGCGTCGCCGTCTCGATCTTCGGGTCGTTGCTGCGGACTATACGGAGCAGCGGCTCCAGCACCGGGTTGTACGGGTTGGAACGCTGCACGCCGAGGCGCGCCAGCCGGGCCCGCACCCGGTTGGAGGACCCGCCCGGCCTGGCCGGTACGGGCTTGACCGGCGGGGCCGGCGGGGGCGTGGCAGCGGCCGCCGCGGCCGGGTCGGCCTTCGGGTCGGGCTGAGCGGCGGAGAGTGGCTGGACCTCGTCTGGCAAGAGCGCTCCTCTGGGATCCGGGGCCCCGGTCAGGTCCGGATAACCCATGGTAGCGAGGGTTCCGCCGCCCCGTTCTCCGTGGTCGCTCCGCGGGACACGGCCCCAGGCCCGCTCCGGCCCGCCCCCAGCGACCACCGTTTCCGGCCCGCGGTCCGGCCCCCGCCCGGGGCACCTCGGGGAGGGTCCGGGCGGCAGGGCCCCCGGCACCCGCCCCGCACACGGGAACGGCGGGCCCCCGGGGTGTCCCGGGAACCCGCCGTTCCGGCAGAAGCGGTGGTCAGACCACGATCAGCGCGTCCAGCGGGGCGTCGCCCAGGGCCGGGGCCAGCTTGGCCCGCCCCGGGAGGAACGACAGCTCCATCAGGACCGCCACCCCGGCGACCTCGGCCCCGGCCCGCCGGATCAGCTCCAGCGAGGCCTCGGCCGTACCGCCGGTCGCCAGGACGTCGTCGATGACCATGACCTTGTCACCGGCCGACAGGTCCTCCGCGTGGACCTCGATCTCGGCGGTGCCGTACTCCAGCTCGTACGACTGCGCGAGCGTGGCGCCCGGCAGCTTGCCGGCCTTGCGGACCGGGACGAAGCCGATGCCCGCCTGGACGGCGACCGGGGCGGCGAGGATGAACCCGCGCGCCTCCAGCCCGACGATCTTCGTCGCGCCGTACCGGACGGCCAGCTCCACCAGCGCCTCCGTCAGCGCCGCGAAGGCCTTCGGGTCGGCGAGCAGCGGGGTGATGTCCTTGAACACCACTCCGGGCTTCGGGTAGTCCGGTACGTCCTTGATCCGGCCGAGGAGCAGCTCGCGGAGTTCGGGGGTGGAGGAGGGGGCCGTCACCGGCGACGCCTCCCCTGGCCGCCCTGGGACACGACCTGCGCGCCCTCGTCCGGCCCGGCGTCCTCGGCGTCCTCGCCCTTGGCCGCCGCGGCGGCGCGCTTCGCGAGCACCCGCTTGGTCAGCGCCTTCATCGCCGGCTCGCGCTCCTTCAGGTCCACGACCAGCGGGGTCGCGATGAAGATCGAGGAGTACGCACCGGCCGCGAGGCCGACGAACAGGGACAGCGAGATGTCGTTGAGCATGCCCGCGCCCAGGAAGCCGCCGCCGATGAACAGCAGGCCGGCGACCGGGAGCAGCGCGACGACGGTGGTGTTGATCGAGCGGACCAGAGTGCCGTTGATGCTGCGGTTGGCGATCTCGCTGAACGTGTAGCGGGTCTGCTTGGTGATGTCCTTCGAGCCCTCCTTCAGACCGTCGAAGACGACGACGGTGTCGTAGAGGGAGTAACCGAGGATGGTGAGCAGACCGATCACGGTGCCGGGGGTGACCTCGAAGCCGACCAGCGCGTACACGCCGACGGTGATGGTGAGGTCGTGGATCAGCGCGATCAGCGCGGCGACGGCCATGCGCCACTCGAAGGCGATGGCGAGGTAGATCACCACGAGGATCATGAAGACGCCGAGGCCGGTCCAGGCCTTGTTCGCGATCTGCTCGCCCCAGCTGGGGCCGACCAGGTCCGCGTTGATCTGGGCCGCGTCGACCTTGAGGTCGGCGCCGAGCTGCTTCTTCACGGAGGCGGCGGAGTCGGTGTCCAGACCGGAGATCTGGATGCGCAGGCCGCCGGTCCCGAGCTCCTGGACGATCGCGTCGTGCCCGGAGGCCTTCTCCGCGCTCTCCGTCGCCTTGGCCACGGAGACGGCCGTCTTCGGGGTGGTGAAGACGGCACCGCCCTTGAACTCGATGCCCATGTTGAGGCCCTGCACGGCCAGGGCCACGATCGCCGTGATGGTGATCAGGATGGAAACGCCGTACCAGAGAAAGCGCTTGCCGACGAAGTCGTAGCCGACCTCACCGCGGTACAGCTTGGCGCCGAGATCTCCCAGCTTCGACATCTCTCACGCCTCCTTTGCGTCGACGGGGGCGGGTACGGGCGCGCTGCGGCGGGACCGGCGCAGCGGCGGCTTGGCGCCGAGCCGCTGGGGGTCGAGCCCGGACCACGGGTGCCCGCTGGAGAAGAACTTCGTACGGGCCAGCAGGGTCATGACCGGCTTGGTGAAGAGGAACACCACGACCACGTCGAGGAGGGTGGTCAGACCCAGCGTGAAGGCGAAGCCCTGGACCTTGCCGACGGTGACGATGAAGAGCACGGCCGCGGCGAGGAACGACACGAAGTCGGAGACCAGGATCGTGCGGCGGGCGCGCGGCCAGGCGCGCTCGACGGCCGGACGCAGGGTGCGGCCCTCGCGGATCTCGTCACGGATGCGCTCGAAGTACACGATGAACGAGTCCGCCGTGATGCCGATGGCGACGATCGCGCCGCAGACGGCGGGCAGGTTCAGGGCGAAGCCGATGCCCTTGCCCAGCAGCGCCATGATCGTGTACGTGAGGATCGCCGACACCAGGAGGCTGACGATGGCGATGAAGGCCAGGCCCCGGTAGTACACCAGCAGGTAGATCACGACGAGGGCGAGGCCGATGGCGCCGGCGATGAGGCCCGCCTTCAGCTGCTCGCCGCCGAGCGCGGCGGTGACGGTGGTGACGCTGTCCTCCTGGAAGGACAGCGGCAGGGCGCCGTACGAGAGCATGTTGCCCAGGTCCTGCGCGGACTGCTGCGTGAAGCCGCCGGAGATCTCGGCGTTGCCGCCGGTCAGCGCCTGGCTCACGGACGGGTCGGAGATGACCTCGCCGTCGAGCACGATCGCGAACTGGTTCTGCGGGGACTGCTTGGTGGCGAGCTCACCGGTGATCTTGGCGAACTTGTCGGCGCCCTTGTCGGTGAACTGCATGGTGACGATCCACTGACCGCGCTGCTGGTCGATGACGCCCTGGGCGTCCTTCACGTCCGTACCGGCGACCTGGGCCGGGCCGAGGACCCACTTGCCCCACTGGTTGCCGCGCTGACCACAGGCGATCATCGGGTCCTCGGGCTTGACGCCCTGGCCCGCTGCGGCGCGCTGGTCCTCCTTGGTGCAGTCCAGCGCGGCGAACTTCGCCTGGAGGTCCGCGACGGCCTGGTCGGCCGACGGGGTCGGGACGGGGGCCGGCGCCGAGGCGGACGGCGTGGCCTTGTTGTCGTCTGCCTTCTTCGACTCGCTCGCCGAGGGCGAGGGAGTGGGGGTGCCCGGGGCCTTGAGGGCCTCGCTGAGCACACGGCCCTGGGAAGTGGCGCTGGACGACGGGGTGGCCGACGCGGAGGGCTTGGAGCCGCCCTCTGCCTTCGGGGCGCCCGAACCGCTCGCGGAGGGGCTCGGGGACGTACCCGGGGACGTGCTCGGCTTCGGCTCGGGAGCGGCGGGGGCGCCGTCGGCGAAGGCCAGCACGGGGCGGAAGTACAGCTGGGCGGTGGTACCGACCTGCTCGCGCGCCTGCTGCTCGTTCGTCCCCTTGGGGATGTTCACGATGATGTGGTCGCGGCCCTGGGTCTGGACCTCGGCCTCCGAGACACCGAGACCGTTGACGCGGCGCTCGATGATGCCGACCGCCGTGTTCATGTTGGTCTCGTTGACGGCGTCCGGCTTGCCGGGCTCGCTCTTGGCCTTGAGCGTGATGCTCGTACCACCGGCGAGGTCGATGCCCAGGCGGGGCGTCGTCTGCTTCGTGAGGAACATCCCCGCGGTGAGCGCCACCATCGCGATCAGGATGAAGGCCAGGGCGCGCCCCGGCCTCCCCTGAGCCCCCGTGGGCCGCCGGCCCTTCTTCGGTGCTGCCACCTTGTCGTTTCTCCCTGTCCAACCGCCCTGCGCCGGGTCAGCGCGCGGACGGCCAAGAAATGTGTGGTGGGGACCCCTGCCCCCCGCAGAAGTTCACTGCGGGAACCGCGGCGGACGCCGGTCGGACGCCGCCGCGGTCCCTGCCGGGCCCTACTTGGCGCCGGGCTCGCCGTCGGTCTTGCCGTCCTTCGGCTCGTCGCCCTTGGGCTCGTCGGCCTTGGGCTCGTCCTTCTTGCCCAGGTCGAGCTTGGGGGCGTCGCCCTCGGTCAGCGAGGAGGCGTCGTCGGGGACGACCGGAGCGTCCTCCACGGTCTCGGAGGTGCCGTGGACGATGCGGTTGTACTCGTCGTCCTCCAGCACGGCGCCGATGGCGTTCTTCGCGTAGACCGCGTGGACACCGGGGGCCACCTCAAGGGTGACGGTGTCGTCGCCGATCTCCTTCACCGTGGCGTACATGCCGCCGATGGTGCGGACGCCGGTGCCCGGCGTCATGTTGTCGCGCATCTGCGCGGCCTGCTGCTGCTTCTTCTTCGCGGAGCGGGTCATCAGGAACATCGCCCCGATGAGCACGATGAACGGGAGGAGTGTCACGAGATTCACGGGACGGAGATCCTTCGCACGACCGCACGGGAGACGGCCTTTTTCTACGGGGGTGGGCACGCCGACCTGAAGGGTCGGCATCGGCGGAGTCTAGGCGAGTCCGCACCGATGGAACAACGCCCAGCATGGCACCGCAGTTCCTGACCGGTCGAACCTCCGCGCCGTCAGGCCCCGAACAGGCCCTGTTGTCCGCTTGATCCGCCGCCCGGGTGCTGTGGCGGAACAAGCCCCAGGTGAGCCCATGCCGCCGGGGTCGCGACCCGGCCGCGCGGGGTACGGGCGAGCAGCCCCTCCCGTACCAGGAAGGGCTCGGCCACCTCCTCGACCGTTTCGCGCTCCTCCCCCACGGCGACGGCGAGGGTGGACAGCCCGACGGGCCCGCCGCCGAACAGCTTGAGCAGCGCCTCCAGCACGGCCCGGTCCAGCCGGTCAAGGCCGCGCGCGTCCACCTCGTACACCTGGAGGGCCGTGGCCGCCACCTCGCGGGTGATCACCCCGTCGGCCCTCACCTGCGCGTAGTCGCGGACGCGGCGCAGCAGCCGGTTGGCGATACGGGGGGTGCCGCGCGAGCGGCCGGCGATCTCGGCGGCACCGGCGGTGTCGATCTCGACGTCGAGGAGGCCGGCGGAGCGGCGGATGACGCGTTCCAGCTCGGCGGGGGCGTAGAACTCCATGTGGCCGGTGAAGCCGAAGCGGTCCCGCAGCGGCGGGGGCAGCAGGCCGGCGCGGGTGGTGGCGCCGACGAGGGTGAAGGGCGGCAGCTCCAGCGGGATGGCGGTGGCTCCCGGACCCTTGCCGACGATCACGTCGACGCGGAAGTCCTCCATGGCCATGTACAGCATCTCCTCGGCGGGCCGGGACATGCGGTGGATCTCGTCGAGGAAGAGGACCTCGCCCTCCTGGAGGGAGGACAGGATCGCGGCGAGGTCGCCCGCGTGCTGGATGGCGGGGCCGGAGGTGATCCGGATGGGCGCGCCCATCTCGGCCGCGATGATCATGGAGAGGGTGGTCTTGCCGAGGCCGGGCGCGCCGGACAGCAGCACGTGATCGGCGGTGGCACCGCGCTGGCGGGCGGCCTTCAGCACGAGGTCGAGCTGCTGGCGGACCTTCTCCTGGCCGACGAACTCGCCGAGGTCCTTCGGGCGCAGGGCCGCCTCGACGGCGGTGTCCTCCCCGTCGGCGGCGGCCGCCACGATCCGGTCGTCGCTCTCGTCGTCCCAGTTCACGGTGCTCAGTCTGCCTTCTACGTCGTTGCGGTGGTCGATCCGGACCCCGTCCCGGGGGACGGGGTCCCGCCGCGCGGTCCCGCGCGGCGGGAGCCGGTCAGCGGGCCCGGTTGAGGGACTGGAGCGCGGCCCGCAGGAGCTGCGGAACCGGCGCCGAACCGCCGGCGGCGATGGCCGCCTCGGCCTGCGGGGTCACCGAGACCACGGCCTCCTCCGCCTCGCGCGACGCGTACCCCAGCCCGATCAGCGCCGCCGTCAGCTGCTCGGTCCACGGCGCGGGCCCCGCGGCCACGCGCTGCGCACCGACCACCGGACCGGCGGCGGCAGGGGCGCCCAGCTTGCCCTTGAGCTCCAGCAGCAGCTTCTGGGCGCCCTTCGGCCCGATGCCCGGCACCGCCGTCAGCGCCTTCGCGTCCCCCGCGGCGAAGGCCACCCGCAGCGCGTCGGGGGTGTGCACCCCGAGCATCGCCTGGGCCACCCGGGGACCGACCCCGCTCGCGGTCTGGAGCAGCTCGAAGACCTGGCGTTCGTCGTCGTCCGCGAAGCCGTACAGGGTCAGGGAGTCCTCCCGTACGACCAGCGAGGTGGCCAGCCGGGCCTGCTCGCCCATCCGCAGCCCGGCGATGGTGCCGGGCGTGCACTGCACGGCCATGCCCACTCCGCCGACTTCGATCACGGCCAGGGTGGGGGTGAGCGCGGCGACCTGGCCGCTGACGAAGGCGATCATCGGGTACGGCCTTTCGGGGCTGTGGCGTGCTGGGCGACCGCCTGCCGGAGGCGGTTCTGGGCGGGGGCCCGCCAGATGTGGCAGATGGCGAGGGCGAGCGCGTCGGCGGCGTCGGCCGGCTTCGGGGGCTCGGCGAGCCGCAGCAGCCGCGTCACCATCGCCCCGACCTGCGCCTTGTCGGCGCGGCCGCTGCCGGTGACGGCGGCCTTGACCTCGCTCGGGGTGTGCAGGGCGACCGGTATCCCGCGGCGGGCGGCGCACAGCATGGCGACGGCGCTGGCCTGGGCGGTGCCCATGACGGTGCGGACGTTGTGCTGGCTGAAGACCCGCTCCACGGCGACGTACTCCGGACGGTGCGCGTCGAGCCATTCCTCGATGCCGGCCTCGATCGCGACGAGCCGGTGCCCGAGCTCGGCGTCGGCCGGGGTCCGCACGACCCCGACGCCGATCATGGTCAGGGGCCGCCCCGCGACTCCCTCGACCACGCCGACACCACACCGCGTCAGCCCCGGGTCCACACCCAGTACGCGCACTCCGCCCCCTCGTTCGACACCTGTCCGTGCAGGCTATCCGGCCCCACTGACAAAGCGGCGGGCCGACAGGGTGTGTCCTGTCGGCCCGCCGGAGGGAAGGGGGTACGGGCGCCGGTCAGGCGTCGACCTTCTCCATGACCTCGTCCGAGACGTCGAAGTTGGCGAAGACGTTCTGCACGTCGTCGCTGTCCTCGAGCGCGTCGATCAGCTTGAAGATCTTGCGCGCGCCCTCTTCGTCGAGCTCGACCTGCATGGTCGGGACGAAGGAGGAGTCGGCGGAATCGTAGTCGATGCCGGCGTCCTGGAGCGCGGTGCGGACCGCGACCAGGTCGGTGGCCTCGCTGATGATCTCCCAGGTCTCGCCGTTGTCGTTGACCTCTTCGGCACCCGCGTCCAGGACCGCGCCCAGGACGTCGTCCTCGGAGAGCTCGGCCTTGGGCAGCAGGATGACGCCCTTGCGGTTGAACAGGTACGAGACCGAGCCCGGGTCGGCCATGGAGCCGCCGTTGCGGGTCATGGCGACGCGGACGTCGGAGGCGGCGCGGTTGCGGTTGTCGGTGAGGCACTCGATGAGCACCGCGACACCGTTGGGGCCGTAGCCTTCGTACATGATCGTCTCGTAGTCGGCGCCGCCGGCCTCCAGGCCGCCGCCGCGCTTGACCGCGGAGTCGATGTTCTTGTTCGGGACCGAGCTCTTCTTGGCCTTCTGGATGGCGTCGAAGAGCGTCGGGTTGCCGTCGACGTCGACGCCGCCCATGCGCGCCGCGACCTCGATGTTCTTGATCAGCTTCGCGAAGAGCTTGCCGCGCTTGGCATCGATCACGGCCTTCTTGTGCTTCGTCGTAGCCCATTTAGAGTGGCCGGACATCCGCCTGTCTCCTTCGCGTAACCAACAGTGTTCACCGACGATCCTACCGGGACCTCGTCACAGCCCCGCGCGCACCATGTCGACGAAGTACGCGTGTACGCGGTCGTCGCCGGTCAGCTCCGGGTGGAAGGAGGTGGCCAGTACGTTGCCCTGGCGGACGGCGACCGTGTGGCCGTCGTACGTGGCGAGCACCTCGGCGCTCGCACCGACCGACTCGACCCACGGGGCGCGGATGAAGACGCCCTCGACGGGGCCTCCCGCTATGCCCGCGAAGTCGATCCGGGCCTCGAAGGACTCGTTCTGCCGGCCGAAGGCGTTGCGGCGCACGATCATGTCGATGCCGCCGAGCGTCTCCTGGTCCTCACGGCCGTCGAGCAGCTTGTCCGCGAGCATGATCATGCCGGCGCAGGTGCCGTAGACGGGCATGCCGGCGCGCACGCGCTCGCGCAGCGGCTCCAGCATGCCGAACAGCACGGCGAGCTTCGACATGGTCGTGGACTCGCCGCCGGGGATCACCAGGGCGTCGACCTCGGCGAGCTCCTCGGGGCGCCGGACCGGCCTGGCCACGGCGTCCGCCGCGGCCAGGGCGATCAGGTGCTCCCGTACGTCGCCCTGGAGGGCCAGGACACCAATGACGGGGGTGGTCATGACAGTGACTACCAGCCGCGGTTGGCGTAGCGCTCGGCCTCGGGGAGGGTGTCGCAGTTGATGCCGACCATGGCCTCGCCCAGGTTGCGGGACGCGTCCGCGATGACCTTCGGGTCGTCGAAGAAGGTGGTGGCCTTGACGATGGCGGCGGCGCGCTTGGCCGGGTCGCCGGACTTGAAGATGCCGGAGCCGACGAAGACGCCCTCGGCACCGAGCTGGCGCATCAGGGCGGCGTCGGCCGGGGTGGCGACGCCACCGGCGGAGAACAGCACGACCGGGAGCTTGCCGAGCTCGGCGACCTCCTTGACGAGCTCGTACGGGGCGCGCAGCTCCTTGGCGGCGGCGTACAGCTCGTTGTTGTCGTAGCCGCGCAGCTGGGCGATCTCGTTCTTGATCTGGCGCAGGTGGCGGACGGCCTCGACGACGTTGCCGGTGCCGGCCTCGCCCTTCGAGCGGATCATGGCCGCGCCCTCGGCGATGCGGCGCAGGGCCTCGCCCAGGTTGGTGGCGCCACAGACGAAGGGGGTGGTGAAGGCCCACTTGTCGGAGTGGTTGATCTCGTCGGCCGGGGTCAGGACCTCGGACTCGTCGATGTAGTCGACGCCGAGGGACTGGAGGACCTGGGCCTCGACGAAGTGGCCGATGCGGGACTTGGCCATGACCGGGATGGAGACGGCCTCGATGATCTCTTCGATCATGTTCGGGTCGGACATGCGGGCCACGCCGCCGTCCTTGCGGATGTCGGCCGGAACCCGCTCCAGGGCCATGACGGCCACGGCGCCGGCGTCCTCGGCGATCTTCGCCTGCTCGGCGTTGACCACGTCCATGATCACGCCGCCCTTGAGCTGCTCGGCCATGCCGCGCTTGACGCGGGACGTGCCGATGGCCGACTCAGCGGACTGGGAAGAGGTGGGAAGCGTGCTCACGGGTTGACCTCACTCGAAACGAACTCGAACGGAAGACGGGTGGTACTTGGCTGAGAAAACCCCACCGACCAGTCCACTACAAGGGCCAATGTGGAGCCGGTGGCTCTTTCATTTGTCCCCTGCGGCACTGGAACACTCAGGCGGGACGGTCCGCGAGGTCCGCCGGAGGCTCATCGTCCATTTCGAAGGCCAGCGGGAACGGCGCGTGTCCCGCCAGTCTGAACCATCGGACCTTGCGGTGGCGGCGCAGCGCGCGGGCGGCCCGTACGGCGTCGTTGAGGAACCGGCGGGCCATGGGGACGCGGCGCACCGCGGCGGCCAGCTCCTCGGCCGCCGCCTCCCCGCCCGGGGCGGCCTTGAGCACCTCCACCTGGTCCGCGTCGGCGAACACCGCCCGCAGCGCCTGGCTGAGCTCGCTCTCGGCGACCTCCCGGTGCTCCTCCTCGGCCTGCCGCGCGGCGTGCGCGGCCTCGTACAGCACGAGGGAGGAGGCGGGGTCGAGCGCCCCGGAGGTGGCCACCTCCAGCACCACGGAGGCCCGCCGCACGAGCTGTGCGTCCAGGGCGGCCCGGGCGGCGTCCATCCGCGTGTGCAACCGGTCCAGCCGCCCGGCGGTCCAGCTGAGGTAGACCCCGACGACGGCGAGCGCCACCGCGATCCAGACAAGGTTTTCGATCACGGGCGGCGACACTACCGTCCCGGATGGCCACAGGACGAAGGAGGCGGCTCAGGCGACCCAGCGGGCCACGGCCTCCACGACGTCACGGGGCTCCGGTTCGGTCCGCATGCCCACCTCCCAGTGGGGGCGGGCCGCGGCGAGTTTGGCTGCGAGCTCCCGTGCGAGACGGCTTCGTTCAGCCATGTCCTCCGCGCGGGCGATCCGCCTCCCCCACCGGACGGTGTCGACCACGGCCGACTTCACCGCCTCGAACGCCAGGTAGTGGCCGAGGTCGGGGCGCCAGCCCACACGGCACTCCGCCGGTGCGGCCCTTTCCCATCCGGCGGTCACCTCACCCGCCTCGTCTTCGGTGTATCCCATCTTGTGCAGGTGATCGGCCAGGTCGTAGACGGGGTCCCCCCACAGGGCGAGCTCCCAGTCCAGGAAGGACACGCCCCCGCCCACGGTGAGGATCATGTTCTGCCGGTGCAGGTCTGCGTGCAGCAGCCCCGTCCGGCGTGCGGCCATACCGCGGAAGCGTTCCCTCAGCAGGCCGCAGGGGTCCTTTGGCACGCCGAGCTCCTCGTACAGTCCCATGGCTTCCCGGCCGCCCCTGTGACGGATCGTCTGGACGAGTGTGATGAGGCGGTCGGCAAACCCCGCCGTGTCTGCCCCTCCCGGCCAGCCCCGGGGCAGCTGCGGCAGCGCCGAGAGCGGCACGCGCAGCAGCTCCGCGAAGAGCCCTTCCACAGCCTTGAGCACGGCCTCGGGCACCCTGGCCCCGTCAGGGGCCAGGGTGTCGAGCCGTCGGCCCGGGACGAAGCCGTGGATCTGGAACTCCGGGTCCACGCCCGCGTAGAGGAGGCGGGGCGCCGAGGGAACGTAGGCGGCGACGGCCGCCAGTACCTCGGCTTCCGGCCACAGGGTCAGGTCCATGACCTCGGCCCCTCCGCTGCGCATCCGCACGATGACCGGGCCTTGGGCCGTCTCCACCCTCACGTTCCGGTTGTAGTACCCGGACTGGCCGGTGTCCCGCCCACGGGCCTCCTCGTACAGGGCTACAGCGTCCACGGCCGTCCTTTCCACCAGGGAGCCAGGGCTTCCGCAACCCGCTCGCGGGTCAGTTCCGGCGGTGTGCCCCATACCCGGTGAGCCGCGTTGATCTTCTTCACAAGCCGCATGACGAAGAAATCACGCTCCGTGGGTGGGGCCGTCGCCAGTTGCTTCGAGTAGCGGACCGTGTCGACGACAGCCGATTTGATCTTCTCGTGGGCCATGTACAGCTCGAGGTCCGCTACGGGACCGGTGGTGTACTCGGCCCGCATCCTCTGCTGCCACCGGCGGAGGACTTCGGCCCGCTGCTCGTCGGGGTAGTCCATCTTGTGGAAGTGGATCCCGATCTCGTACACCGGGTCTCCCCACAGGGCCAGTTCCCAGTCCAGGAACCAGGTCCCGCCGTCGGCGACGATCATGTTCTTACGATGCAGGTCTGCGTGCAGGAGGGCGAACGGCCTGGCGGTGAGTTCGTCCCAGAGAGGCCGGACCACTGCCAGCGGGTCATCGGGGATGCCGAGCAGGCCGAAGGCCTCGCCGTACTCCCCGACGTGAGCGGAGTGGACCTCCTCGGTGAGGGCGGCCAGCAGTCGTCCGAAACCCGGGCTGTCCCCCGACGCCGGCCAGTGGGCGGGCAGGGCCGGAGCCTTCTCGCGGGGAATTCTGCTGAGCTGTTCCATCAGGCTGACGACATCGTCGAGGACGTGTGCGGGTACCGCGGCGCCGCGGGGCGAGAACTCGTCCAGGACGCGTCCTTCGATGAATTGGTGGACCTGGAAGCGCGGCGCCCGGCTGACGTGCCGCAGCTCGGGCGCCCGAGCGACGTACGGGCGGATGGCTGCGAGTACGTCCTCCTCCTGCCAGAGCCGGACATCCATCGTGTCCGCCGCCGCGATCGGGATGCGTACGTTGACCCTGCCTTCGGGGGTCGGCAGCCCCACGTTCCGGTTGTAGTAGCCCGCCGCCGCTTCGCCGGAGTACACGGCCCGCTCGTACAGTTCCCGCCACATCACGGATTCACCTCGACGAACATCGACAGCACGGCCTCCGTGCGCCTGCGCACGGCTTCCGGGCCGCCCAGCGGCCTGACGACCGGCGCGGCACGGTCGGCCATCGCCGTCAGCTCCGGATCGCTCAGGCCCGTCCGCTCGGCGGCCCGTTGGATGGCCAGGATCAGCGAGGGATAGACCTGACAGATCTCGAACTCGCGCGCCGCGTGCAGGAGCAGCTCCCGGGCCCTGGCTCGATCGCCCCGCCGCAGACACAGGAAAGCCCGGAACATGTCGGCCCGGGCCCGGCCCGACCGGTAGCCGGCCAAGTCCAGTGCGGCATTGGCGTTGTTGAACGACTGCTCGGCCCTGTCAAGCTGGCCAAGCCTGGTCTGCGCGATCGCCATGGCGGTGTAAACCTTGCCGACCTCGTGCTGGGCTCCGAGCTCTCGCTGGATCTCCAGCGCCGCCCCCGCTTCGGCCACTGCCTCTTCGGGATGGGTGAAGGCCAGAAGTTCGGCCCGGTTGGTGCGGACGTTGGCGAGTCCGATGGCCGCGCCGGCCTCCCGATACTGGGTCTCGGCCTGCGACAGCAGTGCTTCGGCCCGTCCGAAGTCCATCAGGAACCGATGCCCTAGGTGCATGAGGCGTTTCAGGTCGCCTCGGATGACCTCCTGCCCGGGGGAGCAGATTCCCTCGACCTGCTCGGCGAGGGCGAATGCCGCGGCGAAATCACCCTGCCACATCCGGATGTCAGCCAGGCAGAAGCCGGCGAAAGCCCGGGCCTCTCCTTCGTGGCCGTCCCACACCTTCTCGAAGATCTGCGCGGCCAGCGCGCTCTCCCCCGCGATCCTGCGGGCGTTCGCGCCGGCCAAGGCCAGCCGGGCGGATACGAGCGAGCCCACAGGGATATCGCGTACGGGCGCCAGCGCCATCGCGCCCGCCGCATCACCCAGTTCGAGCTTGGCCTCGGCCTCGAGGCAGTCGGCGGCGTTGCGGATGCCTGTGACCAAAGCCCCCTCCCGGCCCGTGTCGGCGGCCCCGGCGAGGTAGTCCCGCAGGTCTTTGACCATCCCGTCGACCGCCTGCCGACTGCTCATGCCCAGGGCGCGGTCAGCGTGCCCGAGGATCTCCTCAGGTGGCAGGTTCCCCGCGTGGATGCCGTGGAAGACCGCCTCGCGCAGCGGGGAGGAACGGCTCACCCCTGCCTCTTCGACTCCGCTGCCCACGCGGTCGGCCAACCCTTCCCAGTGCTCTCTCAACACCGCGTGCACCTGGCGGTTCACCGCTGCCGAAAGGTGCCGTCGGAGGGCCGCGACCATCAGTTGGTGCAGTCTGTACCAGCCCTGGGAGAGCGGGTACGCGAAGGAGTAGGCGGTCAGCGACTCCCAGGTCAGCAGGTTCGTGGGCAGGTCGAACGTCCGACCGACTGTACGGAACACCTCCAGATCGAAGGTCCGCGCGATGCTCAGCAGTTCGAGGATGCGCACCTCGTCCGGAGCCACGTGCTGGAGGAACCGCTGGACGATCTCCTCCGAGGTTCCCGCGTCCTCGACGGCACCGGGGTTCTGCACATGGGTGTCCACCGCCAAGTGCAGGTAGAAGGGGACCCCCGCGCTGGCCTCTGCGATCGAACGCTGGCGCGGGATCTCCACGATGCCAGCCTGGGTCAGCAGGTCGAGTCGGGCGTCCATCGGTAATCCACCCAACGGGGCCGTGCGGATCACACTGGCCCACTCCGCGTCGTACGCAGCCCATGGCAGCGGCTCGCGACTGGCCAACACCGTCAGCCCACCGTGCAGCTGGCCCAGCAGATCGCGCACCCAGGCATCGGAGGCGAAGCTCCGTCCCCCCGGCAACGGCGTCGGCACCATCGCCTCGTAGGCGTCCACGAACAGGACGTACGGACTGTCCTGGGCCGACTCGCGCAGTTCTTCCGCGAACAGATAGGTCACGGCATGCCCCAGCTCGGCGTTCGTCAGGCTGTCCAGTTCCTGCAGCGTCTGGTCCGCCTCGATGCGCTGCCTGCGCTGCCGGTTGGAAATGGACCGCTTCGTCAGGCGCACCAAGCCGGCCGCGGTCCCGAAGACCGGCAGTCCCATGGCGTCGTCCAGGATCTTGGACAACACCTCGCTCTCCTCGGCGAAAGGCGTATTCCTCCGGTCCATCTGCAGCTGGGGGTGAACCCGCTGCCAGAGGACCGCATAGGCGATGTCGAAGCGGTCGAACCTGACGCCCTGGGCTCCGTACTCCGTTCGCAGCACCGCCAGCGCGTCCTCCTGCTGCCGCAGGGTGGGCAGCTGCAGGTCCAGCCGTGCCGTCCGGCAGGTGTCGGGCGTCCTGACCCGCAGCTGCTGCAGCAGACGTGACTTGCCGATCCCGCCGACCCCCACCAGATTCAGGATGCGGGGACCGTCAGAGATGCCCGCCAGCTCCTCGTCGTACCTGGCGAGCAGTCCCTCACGGTTGAAGAACTGCCTCTGTAACCCCGAAACGCGTCGGTAACGCGGCCTGATGGACACGATGGCTCCCCCTGATCACCCAGCCCTTGCAGGGGCGAGGCTACCCACACCGCCGCAGGTTCTACGCACGGCGACGCGGCCCGTCAGTCCCGCGAGAAGCCCAGGCGGGTGCGGAGGGGGACGCGTTCGTCGGTGGCCACGGCCGCCGCGCCCGCGGTGACCGTCTCGTAGACCGCCAGGATGTCCGCGCCCACCGTCGACCAGTCGAAGCGGCGTACGTGCGCCGAGCCGCGGGCGCTCAGTTCCGCGCGGCGGGCCGGGTCGCGCAGCAGGGCGACCGCCGCGCCGGCCAGGGAGGCGGCGTCCTCGTTGGCGAACAGTTCGCCCGCCGCGCCCTGGTCCAGGACCTGGGCGAAGGCGTCGAGGTCCGAGGCCAGGACGGCCGCGCCCGCCGAGAGGGCCTCCACCAGGATGATCCCGAAGCTCTCGCCGCCCGTGTTGGGGGCGACGTAGACGTCCACGCTGCGCAGCAGGCGGGCCTTGTCCTCGTCGGAGACCATGCCGAGGAACTCCACCCGCGAGCGCAGGTGCTCCGGGAGGGAGGCCACGGCCTCCTCCTCGTCGCCGCGGCCGGCCACGAGCAGGCGTACGTCCGGGCAGGCCTCCACGATGGCCGGGAAGGCGGCCATGAGCACCGGGAGGCCCTTGCGGGGTTCGTCGATGCGGCCGATGAAGCCGAGGGTCTGCCCGCCCCACTCGGCCTTCGGGTCGGCCCCGGCGAAGAAGTCGACGTCGACGCCGTTGGGGATGACCACCGCGTCACCGCCGAGGTGCTCGACGAGGGTGCGGCGGGCGTACTCGCTCACCGCGATCCGGGCGCTGATCTTCTCCAGCGCCGGCTGGAGGATCGGGTACGCGGCGATCATGGCGCGCGAGCGGGGGTTGGAGGTGTGGAACGTCGCCACGATGGGGCCCTGCGCCGCCCAGCAGGACAGCAGGCCGAGGGAGGGCGAGGCCGGCTCGTGGATGTGGATGACGTCGAAGACGCCCTCGTGCAGCCAGCGGCGTACGCGGGCGGCGGAGAGGAAGCCGAAGTTCAGCCGGGCGACCGACCCGTTGTAGGGCACCGGCACCGCCCGTCCCGCCGAGACCACGTAGGGGGGCAGCGGGGTCTCGTCGTCCGCCGGGGCCAGCACCGACACCTCGTGGCCCTGGCGGATCAGGTGCTCCGCCAGGTCGCGGATGTGGAACTGGACGCCGCCCGGGACGTCCCACGAGTACGGGCACACGATGCCGATCTTCACTACGGGCGCTCCTCCAGGTCGTCGAGCCACAGCCGCTGCAACATGTGCCAGTCCTCCGGGTGCTCCGCGATGCCCTCCGCGAAGGCGTCCGCCACCGCCTGGGTCATGGCGGCGGTCTTCTCGGTCCGTGTGCCCTGCTCCGGCACCTCCACCGCGGGGTGGAAGCGGCCGTACATCTTCGGGGTGTCGCCGTAGTACAGGGTCACCGGCAGGAGGACCGCACCGGTCTGCTGCGCCAGCAGCGCGGGGCCCGCGGGCATCCGGGCCCGGGAGCCGAAGAAGTCCACCTCGACGCCGGAGGCCGACAGGTCCCGGTCGGCGACCAGGCAGATCAGCCCGCCGGAGCGCAGCCGGCGCGCCAGGGTGCCGAAGGAGGCGCCGCCGTTGTGCGGCAGGACCTCCATGCCCAGGCTCTCCCGGTAGGCCACGAAGCGGTCGTAGAGGGACTCGGGCTTGAGCCGCTCGGCGACGGTGGTGAAGGGAACGCCCAGGTGGCCGGTGACCCAGGCCCCGGCGAGGTCCCAGTTGGCCAGGTGCGGCAGGGCGGCGATGACCCCGCGTCCCGAGGCGATCGCCTCGCGCAGGATGTGGTCGTCCTTCAGCCGGACGTCCTCGCCGAACCGTTTCGGATCCATGGCGGGCAGCCGGAAGGACTCCATCCAGTAGCGCATGTACGAGCGCATGCCCGCGTGCGACAGCTCGCGCAGCCGCTCGGGCGTCGCGTCCGGGACCACCCGCGCCAGGTTGGACTCCAGGCGCAGCACGCTCTTGCCGCGCCGCTTCCACGCCACGTCCGCGATCTTTCGGCCGAGGGCCACCGCCGCCGGCTCGGGCAGCTTCTTCACACCCGCCCAGCCGAGCCCGTACAGCCCGTCGACCAGCTTGTCCTGTGCCGTGCCCATCAGACCGCCCCGCCCTCGACCGCGGACGCCGCGTCGGCCTCGGCCGCCTCACGGCGTACGGTGACCACCCGCTGGACCAGCGTGACGAGCGAGCCCGCCGCCACGATCCACAGCGCGACCGGCAGGAGCACCCCGATCCACGAGGGCACCCCGAAGGTCTGGAGCCCGGACAGGCCCGCCGCGACCAGCGAGATCACCAGCCGCTCGGCCCGCTCGACGAGCCCGTTGACGGCGACGGGCAGCCCGATCGCCTCGCCGCGGGCCTTCGTGTACGAGACGACCTGCCCGCTGGCCAGGCAGAAGATCGCCACCGCGCACAGCACGTTGTCGTCGCCGAGCCCCGCGTACCAGAGCGCCAGGCCGCCGAAGATCGCCGCGTCGGCCACCCGGTCGAGCGTGGAGTCGAGGAACGCCCCCCACCGGCTGGAGGTCCCGGCCTGGCGGGCCATGTTGCCGTCCACCAGGTCGGAGAAGACGAAGAGGGTGATGGTGATCGTGCCCCAGAAGAGCTCGCCCCGGGGGAAGAAGACCAGCGCTCCGGCCACTACTCCGGCGGTGCCGATGAGGGTCACGGCGTCCGGGCTCACCCCCCGGCGCAGGAGAAATGCGGCGAACGGCGTGAGAACACGCGTGAAGAACGCACGCGCGTACTTGTTCAGCATGGCCTTCCCAGAGGGTCGCTGGGCCGAGGGGCCACCACGGCCACCGGCTGGCCCATCGTAGCCAGCGCCCCGCGCCCGCAGCGCCGCGCACCCACCGGTTCACCCCGGCTCCCCTCCCGCCGCGCGCCCCCGTCACCCTCCCGCCGCGCGGCCGGCCGTGGCCGGTACCACGTATGGACGCAGTGTGACGGCAGTGCAAAGCTCGAAGGGCCCCGATCACCCTCCTCACCGCGACACCAGGAGGCACGAGAACCATGGGAGCCACATCACACCAAGCCGGAGCCGCCGGCAGGGCACTGACGGCCGACCGGCCCGATTCCGTACGGAACGTCGTGCTGGTCGGCCACAGCGGCGCCGGGAAGACCACGCTGGTCGAGGCCCTGGCCCTGACGTCGGGGGCCGTGAACCGGGCGGGACGGGTCGAGGACGGGGGCACGGTCTCGGACTACGACGAGATCGAGCACCGCCGCCAGCGCTCCGTCCAGCTGTCCCTGGTGCCCGTCCAATGGGCCGGAATCAAGATCAACATCCTGGACACCCCCGGATACGCCGACTTCGTCGGGGAACTCCGGGCCGGTCTGCGCGCCGCGGACGCGGCCCTCTTCGTCGTCTCCGCCTCCGACGGGATCGACGGAGCCACCCGGATGGTCTGGGACGAATGCGAGGCGGTCGGCATGCCGCGCGCGATCGTCGTCACCCATTTGGAGGCAGCCCGCGCCGACTACTCCCAGATGACCGCCGTCTGCGGAGAGATCTTCGGCGCCGACGACCCGGACGCCGTCGTCCCGCTCTACCTCCCGCTCCACGGACCGGCCGGACCCGACGGCCACGCCCCGGTCCACGGCCTGCTCGGCCTGCTCTCCCGGCGCGTGTACGACTACACCTCCGGAGAGCGCACCGAACGCGACCCGGACCCCGCCGAACAGGCCCTCATCGAGGACGCCCGCTCCCGCCTCATCGAGGGGATCATCGCCGAGAGCGAGGACGAGACCCTCATGGACCGCTACCTCGGCGGTGAGGACATCGACGTCAAGACCCTGATCGACGACCTGGAGCGGGCCGTCGCCCGGGGCACCTTCCACCCCGTCCTGATGGCAGCCCCCGCCGCCGACGGCGCCCGCCAGGGCCTGGGCACCGTCGAACTCCTCGAACTGATCACCGGCGGGTTTCCCACCCCCGCCGAACGCGCCCCCCTCACCGTCACCGCCCCCGACGGTTCCCCCCGCCCCGACGTCACCTGCGACCCGGCCGGACCGCTCCTCGCCGAGGTCGTGAAGACCTCCTCCGACCCCTACGTGGGGCGCGTCTCCCTCGTCCGCGTCTTCTCCGGCACCCTGCGCCCCGAGGAGACCGTCCACGTCTCGGGGCACGGCCTGGAAGACCGGGGGCACGAGGACCACGACGTCGACGAGCGCATCGGCACCCTCACCTCCCCGTTCGGCAAACAGCAGCGCACCCTCGGCACCTGCATCGCCGGCGACCTCGCCTGCGTGGCCAAACTCACCCGCGCCGAGACCGGCGACACCCTCTCCGCCAAGGACGCCCCGCTCCTCATGGAGCCCTGGCCCATGCCCGAGCCGCTGCTCCCCCTCGCCGTCGAGGCCCACAGCAAGGCGGACGAGGACAAGCTCTCCCAGGGCCTGGCCCGCCTGGTCGCCGAGGACCCCACCCTGCGGCTGGAGCAGAACCCCCACACCCACCAGCTCGTCCTGTGGTGCCTGGGCGAGGCCCACCAGGACCTCGTGCTCGAACGCCTCAGGACCCGCTACGGGGTCCAGGTCGACCCCGTCCCCCACAAGGTCAGCCTCCGCGAGACCTTCGGCGCCAAGGCCTCCGGGCGGGGCCGGCACGTCAAACAGTCCGGCGGCCACGGCCAGTACGCCATCTGCGAGATCGACGTCGAACCGCTCCCGCCCGGCAGCGGCATCGAGTTCGTCGACAAGGTCGTCGGCGGCGCGGTCCCCCGCCAGTTCATCCCGTCCGTGGAGAAGGGCGTCCGCGCCCAGGCCGCCCGCGGGATCGCCGCCGGCTATCCGCTGGTCGACGTACGCATCACCCTGCGCGACGGCAAGGCGCACTCGGTGGACTCCTCCGACGCCGCCTTCCAGACGGCCGGCGCCCTCGCCCTGCGCGAAGCCGCCGCCGACATCCCGATCCACCTGCTGGAGCCGGTCGCCGAGCTCGACGTCGACGTGCCCGACGAGTACGTCGGCCCGGTCATGAGCGACCTCGCGGGCCGCCGCGGCCGCGTCGTCGGCACCGAGCAGGCGGGCCCCGGCCGGTCCCGGGTGCGCGCAGAGATCCCGGAGATCGAGATCGGCCGCTACGCCGTGGACCTGCGCTCCGTGTCCCACGGCACCGGCCGCTTCGGCCGCACGTACGCCCGGCACGAGCCCATGCCGGCCCATCTCGCGGACAAGGTGCGCGAACAGGCGGAGAAGGGAAGCCAGTTGACATAGCGTACGGGATACCGCCCACCCAACCCGCTTGCGGTGGGCGGTATTTCCCTGTCCCATGACCACGGGGGCGGGTACACCTATAGGCTCTTCGCCGCGACGGAGAGCACAACGGACCACACAGAGCGCGACAGCACAGAGCGCGACACGACCGAGCACGACACGCCGCGGAAAGCGGCGGCAGGACTAGCACGACGGCACCACGGGCAAAGAGCACAGTGGCACGGCGATGGGGGCAGCGGTGGCGGACGACGGTTTCGACTTCAGGCCCGGAGCACAGGTACCTCTCCAGGGAGGCGGCGGACAGACCGCCGCGACCAACGCGCTCGCCTCCGCCGCGTACCGCGACGGCGGCAAGGACACCGCGCTGTCCGTCATCCTCACGGCGAACAGCGAGAACCACCCGGCCTCGGTGAAGGCCCCGAAGATCTCCCTGTTCGAACCCAACCTCGGCGAGGCCTTCTGCCGCGCCGTCGAGGCGCGCACCCTCGGCGCCGGCCGCAAGCCGCTCATCCAGTCATTCGGCGCCGATCCCCAGACCGTCGTCGAGCACTGCCTGGCCGCCTCCCGGATCCGCAAGGAACGCGACCGCAAGCTCCGCCTGATCATGCTGGTCAGCGGAGTGGTGTTCCTGCCCGGCCTGCTGCTGTGGCTCGGCCTCTTCCAGCTCCGCAAGACCCTCTCCAAGGGCGAGGGCAAGAAGAGCACCTGGATCGGCACCGCCCTGCTGGTCGGCGTGGTCCTCTTCGGCGCGGTGCTGCTCTACCGGGTGGTCTACCGCCAGCCCGGCAGCGGCCTGCTGGAGCTCTACCTCCTCGGCGCGCTCATCGCCCCCGTCCTCGGCTGGTTCCTGGCCCGCCGGATCTGCGAGAGCACCGCCGCCGACCTGCGCTCCCGCTGGGACGGCCTGCTCGGCGGCGGCGCCCCCGTCGCCGCGAAGATCCCCGAGGCGGTCCCGGGCAACCCCGACGAGAAGGCCCGCGAGGACCTGCGCCACCAGCTGGCCAAGCTCACCGCCGAGGACCACAGCAACTCCGTCTTCTACGCCGGCCCCAAGGGCATCCTCGGCATGGGCACCCGCTGGGGCAGCTGGCAGATGGCCGAGGAGCTCACCCCGAAGACCGAGGGCCACGAGATCCACCCCTTCCGCAGCTGGGACGTCATACGCGCGATCGACACCCAGCTGCGCAAGCTGGAGCGCGGGCCCCTGCACACCGGAGGCTTCCCGCCCGCCTCGATCCGGCACTGGATCGTCACCCCCGTCGGCGAGGGCGCCGGCGAGGTGGCCCGCCCGAGCGGCGACACCGTCGACACCTTCCTGGTGAAGCCGCACGAGATCACCCGGATCTGCAACGAGCAGCAGTTCAGCGCCGGCAACCGGCACTACCTCGGGATCCAGTACCCCCTCTGGGACGGTCAGCTCGTCATCACGATGCTCGTCACCGTCACCGTCCTCTACAAGACCCTGCGCGTCGACGTCACCGCCCACGCCCTCGGCCCGGTGCACGGCCTGTTCACCACGAAGTCCAAGGCCCCGGTGATCGAGGTCCCCAAGTCGATCCGCTTCTGGGAGACCGTGGAGCGCCCGCTGCCGCTGGTGGACACCATGGAGGTGGTACGCCTGGCCGTGCGCGCCCCCCTGACCTGGTACCCGCCGCTGCTGGAGTACTTCGGCGGCAAGCTGGTCCTGCCCGAGCCCTTCGGCCTGCGGCACGTCTGGGCGGGCTCCATGTGGCGCCACCGCTTCATGGCGGACGACGCGCTGCGCACCGTGGCGCCGGTGCTGCGCGCGGTGCACACCGCGACCTTCAAGGTGCTGGAGGAGAACGGCGTGAACACCGCGGCCTTCACCAACCGCTCCTCGATCATGAACGGCCTGATCCAGGAGCCCGCCCCGCGCAAGGCCGACGTCTACGACGCGTAGGTACGCTGGAGGGGTCCCAACCGCCGCGGGGAGGTGCCGTCGTGACCGAGCGCAAGCCGCCTGGTGTCAGCTTCGAGTCCTTCGTGGACCGGCAGATCAGACAGGCCGCCGACCGGGGCGAGTTCGAGAAGCTGCCCGGCTGGGGCAAGCCCCTGGCCTCGCTGGACGCCCCGTACGACGAGCTGTGGTGGATCAAGGGGAAGCTGCACCGCGAGGGCTTCTCCCCGCTGCCGCCGTCGCTGGCGCTGCGCAAGGAGGCCGAGGACGCCCGCGAGGCGGCCCTGGCGGCCGGCAGCGAGCGCCGGGCCCGGGAGATCCTGGCCGAGGTGAACGGGAAGATCCGTACGGCCCTGCGCCGGCCGCCGCCGGGGCCCCCGCTGGGCATCGCGGAGTTCGACGTCGAGGCGGTCTTGGCGGAGCGGCGCGAGGACCGTACGCGCCGTACCGGCTGACCGGGCCGGGGCGGTCAGCCCGTCCGCCGTCCGGCGAACCGTCCGGCCGGCCGCCCGTTCAGTCGTTCGGCCAGGCGCCGGCGAGCATCTGGCGGGTGTCCGCGAGCAGTTGCGGCAGCACCTTGGTGTGGCCGACGACCGGCATGAAGTTGGTGTCCCCGCCCCAGCGGGGCACGATGTGCTGGTGCAGGTGCGCGGCGATTCCGGCGCCGGCGGCCGCGCCCTGGTTCATGCCGATGTTGAAGCCGTGCGCCCCGGAGGCCTTGCGCAGCGCGACCATGGCCCGCTTGGTCAGGTCCGCCAGCTCCGCCGTCTCCGGCCCGTCGAGCTCCGTGTAGTCGGCGACGTGCCGGTACGGGACGACCATCAGGTGGCCGCCGTTGTACGGGTAGAGGTTGAGCACCGCGTACACGTGCTTGCCCCGCGCCACGACCAGGCCGTCCGTGTCGGACATCTCCGGAATCCCGCAGAAGGGACAGCCGTCCCCGGCTTCCGGGCCGGTCGGCTTGTTCTCGCCCTGGATGTAGGCCATCCGGTGGGGGGTCCACAGACGCTGGAACGCGTCCTGCGTGCCCACACCGATCTGCTGCTCCGGCTCAATCGTCATAGGCGCAGCATATGACCTCGTCCGGACGGACGAAGAAGGCCCCCGGAAAGTGATCGCTTTCCGGGGGCCCGCTCCCGCCTCGGCCCGGCGTCGGGCCCGGCCTGCCGGGATCAGGCCCCGCAGGCCGGGATCAGACCCGGTTCAGACCGGGCTCAGACCCGGCTCGGACCGGGTTCAGACCTGGACGCGGTCGGCGACGACCTTGGCCAGCTTGGCCAGCGCCTCGTCCTTCGGGATGCCGTTCTCCTGCGAACCGTCGCGGTAGCGGAAGGAGACGGTGCCCGCGGCCATGTCCTCGTCACCGACGATGATCATGAACGGGACCTTGAGCTTCTGGTGGTTGCGGATCTTCTTCTGCATCCGGTCGGAGGAGGCGTCCACCTCGACCCGCAGGCCCTGCTTCTTCGCCTGGGCGGCGAACTCCTGGAGGTACTCCACGTGCCCGTCGCCGATCGGGATGCCGACGGCCTGGACCGGGGCCAGCCACGGCGGCATGGCGCCCGCGTAGTGCTCCAGCAGCACGGCGAAGAACCGCTCGATGGAGCCGAACAGCGCGCGGTGGATCATGACCGGGCGCTGGCGGGAGCCGTCCGGGCCGGTGTACTCCAGGTCGAAGCGCTCCGGCAGGTTGAAGTCCAGCTGGACGGTCGACATCTGCCAGGTGCGGCCGATGGCGTCGCGCGCCTGCACGGAGATCTTCGGGCCGTAGAAGGCCGCGCCGCCCGGGTCGGGGGTCAGCGGGAGGCCCTGCTTCTCGGCGACCTGCTGGAGGACCGCGGTGGCCTCCTCCCACACCTCGTCCGAGCCGACGAACTTCTCCGGGTCCTTGGTGGACAGCTCCAGGTAGAAGTCGGTCAGACCGTAGTCGCGCAGCAGGTTCAGCACGAAGGTGAGGGTGCGGTCGAGTTCCTCGGCCATCTGCTCACGGGTGCAGTAGATGTGCGCGTCGTCCTGGGTGAAGCCCCGGGCACGGGTCAGGCCGTGGACGACGCCCGACTTCTCGTACCGGTACACGGTGCCGAACTCGAACAGGCGCAGCGGCAGCTCACGGTAGGAGCGCCCGCGCGCGTCGAAGATCAGGTTGTGCATCGGGCAGTTCATGGGCTTGAGGTAGTAGTCCGTACCACCGTCGAGCTGCATGGGGGGGTACATGCCCTCCGCGTACCAGTCCAGGTGGCCGCTCTTCTCGAAGAGGGCTCCCTTGGTGGCGTGCGGGGAGTAGACGAACTCGTAGCCCTCCTCCTCGTGCCGGCGGCGCGAGTAGTCCTCCATGACCCGGCGGATGATGCCGCCGCGCGGGTGGAAGACGGCGAGGCCGGAGCCGATCTCGTCCGGGATGGAGAAGAGGTCCAGCTCGTTGCCGAGCTTGCGGTGGTCGCGCTTCTCGGCCTCGGCGAGGAAGTCGAGGTGCGCCTTCAGCTCCTCCTTCGAGGGCCAGGCGGTGCCGTAGATGCGCTGGAGCATCGGGTTCTTCTCGCTGCCGCGCCAGTAGGCGGCCGCGTTGCGCATCAGCTTGAACGCCGGGATGTTGCGGGTGGTGGGCAGGTGGGGACCCCGGCAGAGGTCCTTCCAGCACAGCTCGCCGGTCTTGGCGTCCAGGTTGTCGTAGATGGTCAGCTCGCCGCCGCCCACCTCGACGTTCGCACCGTCGTCGGTCGACGCGGAGCCCTTGATGCCGATGAGCTCCAGCTTGTACGGCTCGTCCGCGAGCTCCTCGCGGGCGGCCTCGTCGGAGACCACGCGGCGGGCGAACTTCTGCCCGCGCTTCTGGATCTCCTGCATCTTCTTCTCGATGGTCTTCAGGTCATCGGGAGTGAAGGGCTTGGCGACGTCGAAGTCGTAGTAGAAGCCGTCTCGGACCGGCGGGCCGATGCCCAGCTTGGCCTCGGGGAACAGCTCCTGCACGGCCTGCGCCATGACGTGCGCGGTCGAGTGGCGCAGGATGTTCAGGCCGTCCTCGGAGGAGATCTCCACCGGCTCGACGGTCTCGCCGTCCTTCACCTCGTAGGAGAGGTCCTTCAGCTCACCGGCGATGCGCGCGGCGACGATGGTGCGCTCGCCGGCGAAGAGCTCCGCCGCCGTAGTGCCCGTGGCCACCACGCGCTCGTCCCGCTCGGAATCGCGTTGGATGATCACACGGACGTCTGACACCGGTCTCTCCTGACTCAGGGGGTACGCGAGCGAACGCTGCGCGCCTGAATCGTACCGAGCCGAGCGGCCGCGCCGCGAAACGGTTACCGGGGGCGCACCGAGTCCCGCCGCGAGGGCGGCCGGCGGGCCCCGTCGGCTACGTGCGGGCCGGGCGGAGCGCCGCCTCCGCCCCGGCCTTCCGCGCGGGGCGGCGACGGGCCGGAAAACCATCCGGTCCGTCGCCGTCCCGCGGGGTAGCGTGGGCCGGTCCCGCCCCCGCCCCGCCCCTGCCCCGCCCCTGGAAGGACCTGCCTCCATGCCTCGTCCGCGCCCGCTGGACCTCACCGACGACGCGACGGCCGCCGCCGTGCACCGGATCGGCCGGGCCGCCTACGCGGTCGAGGCGGAGCTGATCGGCTTCGACGGCATCCCCGCGCTGGGCGAGGGCCTGGCGGCGATGCGGGCCCTGCCGCTGCGCTGGCTGGGCGCGGTCACCGGAGAGGGCACGGTCGCGGGCTTCCTGGCCTGGGAGGAGACCCGGGGCGGCGTAACCGTGGACCGGCTGTGCGTGGACCCCGCCTGGTTCCGCCGGGGCGTCGCCTCGCTGCTGCTGCGCCACGCGGTGACGGAGCTCTTCCCGGGACGTCCGGTCGAGGTCGCCACCGGCGCGGACAACGCCCCGGCGGTCGCCCTGTACGAGCGCCACGGCTTCATCCGGGGCGCGGACTTCTCCCCGGCGCCGGGCCTGCGGATGGCTTCTTTCACCCTGGGCGGGGCCGCGTAGGGCCCGTCGTCGGACTGCCGTCCGCCCCGGCTGCCGGAAGGGGCGGCCCGGGTGGCGGAACCGGTCGGCCGGCCCGTACGTCACAGGGGCGCCCGATGCACGGGGAACCCAGGGGGATCGAGGGATCATGCGCCGTACCGCCGCCAGACTCGCCTGCTTCGCCGCCGCCGCGCTGCTGACCGGCTGCGCGGGCGCCGCCGGCTCCGGCCCGGTGGCCGAGCCTCCCGCGCCCGCACCGCCCTCGGGGACCGCGCCGGCGTGCCCGGCCGGCCGGACCGTGCCCGGTGCGCCGCCCACCACCATCGACGGGACCCCCGCGAACACCCCCGAGGCCGCGAGCCTGTCGCAGGCCGTCGGCGCCCAGGGCGAGGGCCCCTTCGCGGACGTGTACGGCACCCACGTGACGGACCTGCCCGCGGGCCGGGTCGCGGTGTGCGTCACCGACCTGGCGCGGGGCCGGCTGCTGCTGGAGGCCGCGCGGCAGCGGGACCCCTCCGTGGACCCGGCCCGCGCCGACCTCTACCTGAGCCGCTACACGCACCGCGCGCTCAGGGCCGCCGTGGAGCGGCTCACCGCCGACCAGGGGCGGCCCGCCTTCCCGCTGTACAGCTTCTCGCCCGCCCCGGACGCCTCCGGGGTCGTGGTGACGAGCACGGACGCGGGAGTCGCCTCGAAGGACCTGAAGGCCCGCCTGGAGCAGATCACCGGCGGTGTCCCGGTCACGGTCGAACGCGGCGACCCGGCGGAACCCCTGGTGGGCGGCGGGCCGCCCAAGAGCCCGGACACGGCGGAGCCGGTGGCTCCGTAGCGACGGCTACTCGTCGGACGGGAGGACGTCCTCCGGGTCGAACGCCGCGTCGAGGGACTTCATCAGCCGGTCCCGCTCCACCTCGTCCAGCGGGACCGGCGTCACGTCCGAGGCGCGCGCCAGGCGGCGGAAGCCGCCCCGGCGGGTGAGCCGGCCGCTGACCCGGACGGGCAGACCGGCCAGGTGGGCGTGGACGGCGATGCGGTACCCCTCCTCGTCGAGGGCGGCCCGCACGTACGGCACCTCCGCCCCGGCCAGCACCCGCAGCCGTACGGTCCCCCCGCCGCCCGACGCCGAGCGCCGCATCCGGACCACGGCCCCCGCGAGCCGGACGGCGACGGCCGGCTCGGACCGGGTGTAGCGGGCGGCGGCCTCCCGGAGCACGGGCAGGTCGCCCGGGGAGAACTCGACGGGCTCGGGCCGCGCCGCGCATCCTGCCGGGACCCCGGCCGCCGGCGCCCAGGCCAGCGCGACGCTGGCCCCTTCCGAACCCCGGACGAGGGAGATCAGCGCCTCGGCGAGCTCCCGGCTGACCCCGGCGGCCACCGCGGCGTCGAAGGCCTCCATCCCGCCGGTCGCCCTGCGGTAGTCCACCGCCTCCCGCGCCGCGTGCAGCGCGTGGTGCAGCCGCGTCACCGCCCCGCGGCCCCCGTCCACGGGGACGTACGCGGCGAGCCGGCGCCCGCCCGGGGCGGGCCCCACCAGCACCCGGTCCAGGAGGCGTTCGGCCTGCGCGCGGTGGCGGGCGCCGTAGTACCCGGCGCGGGCGCGCTCGGCGAGGGCCCCGGCCAGCAGCAGCCGGCGGGCGGCCGAGCGCAGCCGCTCCTGCGCGGGCCAGGCGGCCTCGCCCTGTAACCCGTACGGCCCCTGCGGCACCTCCCGCTCCCAGCGGACCTCGTCGCTCGGGACGCTCAGCCCGAGGAGTACCTCCCGCGCGGAGGGCACCCCGCTGCGGGAGAGCGCGGTCAGGGCCTCCTCCAGCAGGTCGGCGCAGTCGGGGAAGGCGCGGGTCTCCGGGACGAGGAGGCTGGTCCCGGCCCGGTCCGGCGGGGTCCAGCGCCCGTAGCGGCCCGCCGCGCCGCCGCGCCGCAGCCAGCCGTGGCGGTGCAGCAGTGCCCCGAGGACCTGAGGGTCGACCTGGCCGGGATCGGGGGTGCCCGGGGTGGGTCCCGGGCCGGGCAGCGGTTCGAGGTGCGGCGCGTACCGGTCCATCAGGGTGTCCCTCCCGACCCGACCCGGGTCATGATCTCGCACAGCGCCCGGTCGTCGAAGATCCGCTCGGTGGGGATCCGTACGGTGGTGCGGCGCCGGCCGGTCACGGGGTGACCGGCGAGGTTGGTCCAGTAGCAGCAGTGCCGCAGGTCGAGCCGGTCGTGCCCGGCGCTCAGCCACCGGTCGCGCTCCCGCGGTACGAGCATCACGACGAGGATCTTGTGGACGGCGACGGGCGTCCGCGCGAGCTTCACCAGGTGCTCGTTGTCCAGGGTGAAGCCGAAGCTGGCTCCGGCGGGGCGGGGCGGTATCTGGTAGGTCGCCTTCAGCTGCACCTTGATGGTCACCTCGTCGTCGACGACGTGTTCGGGCGCGCCGTGGCTGACGTGCCAGTCCACGCCGTTGTCCGGGAAGGGCTGGGAGAGCGAGCAGCCGGCCGCGGCCGCCACGGCGTGCAGGTAGCCCACCTGGAGGGTCTCCATGCAGGCGGTGGTGGCGAGTGTGCCGCGCAGCGGTCCGGTCCGCGGATCGCCCTGTCCGTGCAGCACCCCGCCCGGTTCGGGCTGTGTGAGCGCCATGGCCGGCTCCCCATGCCTTCCGGGCTCTGCCGTGAACGGTGAACGGGAGTGGGAGGGATGACGACCGGTCATGCGTACGTCCCCCCACGGAAGTTGTCTCCGCACCTGGCTGCCCCCAAACGGCGTACGGGGTGAACGGCCCGGGTATCACGGACTCGGCGGGGGTTGGCGCGTTCCGTGGCGGAGGTGCCCGGTGCGACCCCGACCGGGGACGAGGAGTCGCCATGACACGCTGGTACGAGGGGCCGTTGGCCGCATTCGACACGGAGACCACCGGGGTGGACGTCGAGCAGGACCGGATCGTGTCCGCCGCGCTCGTCGTGCAGGAGTGTGCGGGCGGCCGGGTCCGTTCCACCCGATGGCTGGTCAATCCCGGCATTCCGGTGCCTCCGGGCGCCACGGAAGTGCACGGCCTGACCGACGAGCACCTCCAGCGGCACGGCCGCTGGCCGGCGCCGGTGGTGGAGGAGATAGCCCGCGCGCTGGGCGAGCAGCTGGTGGCGGGGCGGCCGGTGGTGGTGATGAACGCCCCGTTCGATCTGACGCTGCTGGACCGGGAGTTGCGTCGGCACCGGGCGTCGACGCTGGCGCGGTACCTGGACAACAGGCCGCTGACGGTGCTGGATCCGCGGGTGCTGGACAAGCATCTGGACCGCTACCGCAAGGGCCGCCGCACGCTGACGGACCTGTGCGCGCACTACGGGATAGAGCTGGAGGGGGCGCACGACGCCTCGGCGGACGCGCAGGCGGCGCTGGAGCTCGTACGGGCGGTCGGGCGCCGGTTCGCGGCGCGGCTGGAGCGGCTGAGTCCGGCGGAGCTGCACACGCTCCAGGCGGTGTGGCACGCGGCACAGGCGCGGGGGCTCCAGGCGTGGTTCGCCCGGCAGGGCACGCCGGAGGCGGTGGACCCGCACTGGCCGCTGCGTCCGGACCTGCCGCAGGCTGCGTGAGGGGAGACGGGCGGGCCGGGCGCACGGAAGCCCGAGCGAGGGGGCGGACGGGAGCCCGGACATGCGGCCCGGCGACAAGCAAGGCCGGGAATGCGGAAGGCCGGTCCGTCATCAGACGGACCGGCCTGTCCCGGTGGGCGATACTGGGATCGAACCAGTGACCCCTTCGGTGTGAACGAAGTGCTCTCCCGCTGAGCTAATCGCCCGGGAACGCACTGAACAATACAAGAGCCTCGGGGCCGGATCAAACCGCTTCGGGCGGGGCGGTCAGCAGGGCCCGCAGTCCGCGCCGGCCGGCCCGCATCATCAGGGCGTGGTTGAGCCGGAACAGCGGCCGCCCGGCGAGCGCGAACCGCCGCAGCGGGGCGGCCCGTACCTCGACCTCCTGCTCGTACACCGCCCGCGTGCGGCCGGTGCCGGCGCCGCCCCGGGGACGTACGGTCCACCGCGCCCAGCCTTCGAGGTCCCCGCCCAGCTCCGCTTCGAGGACCCCGCGCGCGGGGTCGCGGAGCAGGTCGGTGACGGTGACGCGGATCCCGTACGGGAGGGCGGAGCGGATCAGGGCGGTGCCGGTGCGTTCGTCGATCCGCTCGACCCGGCGGACCTGGGGCCACCACTGGGGGTAGCGCGCGGGGTCGGCAAGCAGGGAGTAGACGAGGGCGGGCGGGGCGTCGAGGTCCCACACGCTGCGGAAGCGGTAGTGGGTCCAGGGCGGCATGGTTCCAGTCTGGCCCGCGGGCGGGGGCGGCGGGGGCGTTGTCGCGCGTAGGTACTCAGCGTTCATCTGAGTACGCACGCCCATGTCCTGATGGCGTGACCGGCGCCACACTCCGGCTATGGACTCCCCCCTGCCGCCGGCCCACGAGCTGGCGCTCATCGACGGCGAGCTGGCCCAACTGGACACCCGGCGCGCCTACTTGCTGGCGCGCCGGGACTGGCTGCTGCGGTTCCTGGCCGCGCAGCCGGTGCCGTCGGCGCAGTTCCCGCAGCCCGCACACCTCTCGCACGCCGCGCAGGCCGCTCAGTTCCGGCCGGCCGCGCCCGGCGCGGTGTCGAAGCCGAGTGCCCAGAACGTGCTGCTGGCGCTCGGCGCGGTCCTGCTGGCGGTGGCGGCGCTGGCGTTCACCCTGGTCAGCTGGGGTTCCCTGGGCATCGGCGGTCGCTCCGCGGTGCTGGCGCTGCTGACGGCGGCGGCGCTCGCGGCGCCCGTCGCGCTGCTGCGGCGCGGGCTGCGGTCGACGGCCGAGGCGGTCGCGGGGGTGGCGCTGCTGCTCACGGTGCTCGACGCGTACGCGGTGCACGCGGTGGGGCTGGCCGACACCGACGGGGTCGCGTACGCGGCGTGGGCGTCGGCGGCGCTGGCGGGACTCTGGGCCGGGTACGGGGCGGCGCTGGGCCGGCTGCGGCTGCCGCTGCTCGCCGCGGTGGGGGCCGCGCAGCTGCCGTTGCCGCTGGCCGCGGCCGCCGCGGGCGCGGACGCGCTGGGGGCCGGCGCGGCGCTGCTGGCGACGGCGGCGGGGGACGCGGCCCTGGCGGTGCTGGTGGCGCGCCGGGCGGTACGGGTGCCCGCGTGGGTGTGCTCGGGGGTGCTGGGCGCGACGGCCCTGGCGGTGGGGCTGGCCGGGTCCCTCGCGGAGCCGGGTGCGGCCGGGCCGGCGCTGCTGCTGGCGGCGGGGGGCCTGCTGGGCGTGGCGGTGGCCTGGCGGGAGCCGCGGGCTTCGGCGGCCGCCCTGGTGGGGGGTCTGGCGGCGGTGTCGGCGGTGGGGGCGCTGCTCCCGGCCGGGGACGGCTCCGGCTGGTGGGCGGTGGCGGTGCGGGTGGCGGCGGCGCTCGCGCTGTCGGCGGTGGCGGTGCGGGCGGCCGTGGTCCCGGAGCCGGTGCGGCGCGGGCTGCTGTGGGCCGGGGCGGGGGTGGCCGCCGTCGGGGCGCTGGCCGGGCTGGCGGCGGTGGCGCTGGTGCCGGCGGCCCGGGCGGCCGTGCTGGGCGAGGTGTGGGCGGCGTCGGCCCCGCAGCAGGCCGGGCCGGGCGTCGGCCTCGTGGTGGCGCTGCTGCTCGCGGCGGGGGCGCTGTGGCTGCCGGGCGGGGTGCTGCCGCGGCCCGCGGCGGGGGCGGCGGCGGTGGTGTGCGGCTGGGCGGCGCTGTTCGTGGCGCCGCTGGGGCTGCCCGCGGGGGCGGTCCTCGCCGCGCAGCTCGGGGTGACGGCGGCGGCGGGGGTGGCGGCGCTGCCGGCCGCGGCGGGGCCGGTGCGGCGTGCCGTCGGGTTCGCCGCCGGGGGGTGCGCCGCCGTCGGGGCCCTCGGGGTCTCCCTGGCCGCCCTGGACGGCCGTGCGGCCACCTTCGCGGTGTTCGGGCTGCTGGGCGCCGGCTGCGCCCTGGGGGCCGCCCGGGGGACCGCCGCGCCGCTGCTGCGGGCGGGCTGCGCGGTGGGTGCCGTCGGGTACGCGGCGGCCCTGGTGGTGGCGCTGGGCGCGGTGGCGGGGTGGTCCTGGCCGTGGCGGGCGGTGGCGCTGCTCGCGGTCCCGGCCCTGGTGGTGGCCCTGGGGCCCCGGCTGGGCCCGGTGCGGGTGACGGCGGAGGCCGCGGCGGGCTGGGCGGGGGCCCTGGCGGTGGCGCTCGCGGCGGGGGACCTCCCGGTGCTGGCGCTGGTGCTCGCGCTGGCCGGGGTGGTGTGCGCGGGCGCCGCGGTGCGGGTGGAGCGGCGGCCGCTGGGCTGGGCCGCGGGGGCATTGTTCGCGGCGGCCGTGTGGGCGCGGCTGGCGGCGTCGGGGGTGGCGGTGCCGGAGGCGTACACGCTGCCGGTGTCGGTGCTGGCGCTCGCGGTGGGGGTGCTGCGCCGTCGCCGGGATCCGGAGGCCTCGTCCTGGCCGGCCTACGGACCGGGGCTGGGCGCGACGCTGCTGCCGAGCCTGGTGGCCGCCTGGGGCGACGCGCACTGGACGCGGCCGCTGCTGCTGGGGACGGCGGCGCTGGCGGTGACCCTGGCGGGCGCGCGGCTGCGGCTGCAGGCGCCGCTGCTGCTGGGCGGCGCGACGCTGGCGGCGGTGGCCCTGCACGAGCTGGCCCCGTACGTGGTGCAGGTGGCCGGGGTGCTGCCGCGCTGGCTGCCGCCGGCGCTGGCGGGCCTGCTGCTGCTGGTGGTGGGCGCGACGTACGAGCGGCGGCTGCGGGACGCGCGCAGGCTGCGGGACGCGTTCGGGCGGCTGCGCTGAGGGGGCCCGGCGGGCTGCGCGGGCCGGCCGGGCGCCGGGTACGACAGAGGCCCGGAGACTCTTGCGAGTCTCCGGGCCTCTGCTCCGGGTGGGCGATACTGGGTTCGAACCAGTGACCCCTTCGGTGTGAACGAAGTGCTCTCCCACTGAGCTAATCGCCCGGACGCACCGCAAACATTACCGCATGTCAGCGGTGCTCCGTGACCAGCACCGGGACGGCACCGGACCGTGGCCGGCCGCCGGTCACTGGTCCTTGATGTTCCACGGCATGGTGAGGCCGTACTTCCACAGGTAGAACCCGATCAGCGCAGCCGCGATGGCGAGGCCGACGCTGGTGAGGATGATGTTGCGGCGCCTGACCTTGGGGTCGAGGGCCCGCTGGGCGGCCTCGCTGACCTTGCGCTTCGTCCAGCGCAGGACGAGGGACGCCCAGGCGAACTCGGTGGCCCAGATCGCCAGGCCCGCGAAGATCGCGACCCAGCCGGGGCCGGGCAGGACGAGCATCGCGACGCCGGCGCCGATGACGGCGAGGCCGACGACGAAGACGCCGACCTGCCAGCTCAGGTGCAGGCTGCGGTTGGCCTTGATGAAGGCGGGCGCCTTCGACTCGTGCGGCGCCTCTTCGGCGGCCGGCTCACTGCTGGCGGATTCGTTGGTTCCGCGGTCACTCCCCGTATTCATGGCGCCGAATCTACCGGAGCCCGAAGCACACGTGAATGCCGGTTTGGATCCGCCGTCCGAGGGACCCAGAGGTCCGCAAAACGGTCAGAGGGGTTTACAACGGCATCGTAGGTGGCATGTCGATTTCGCCGACGTGCGAATCCCCGAGCGCACACTGAGCGAAAGGCCCTGGCGCTTATGAACACCACGGTCAGCTGCGAGCTGCACCTGCGCCTCGTTGTGTCGAGCGAGTCCTCACTGCCTGTTCCCGCGGGCCTGCGGTATGACACGGCCGACCCCTACGCCGTGCACGCCACCTTCCACACCGGCGCCGAGGAGACGGTCGAATGGGTGTTCGCCCGCGACCTCCTCGCGGAGGGCCTCCACCGGCCCACCGGCACCGGCGACGTCCGCGTCTGGCCGTCCCGCAGCCACGGTCAGGGCGTCGTCTGCATCGCCCTGAGCTCACCGGAGGGAGAAGCGCTGCTCGAAGCACCCGCCCGAGCCCTCGAGTCGTTCCTCAAGCGGACGGACGCCGCGGTCCCACCCGGGACCGAGCACCGGCACTTCGACCTCGACAAGGAGCTGTCCCACATCCTGGCCGAAAGCTGAGCCAGGCCCCCAGCCCGCCACCGTCCGACTCGGGGCGACGGTGCGGGACGGACAACCACATACGGCAGTGCCGGCGCTGTCCTCGCGGGAGCCACCCGCGGGGGCGGCGCCGGTGCGCTCGGGTACCTTTCCCGCGGTAAGCGCTATTGTCGGCCCCCAGCGGGCGGCAGCGGCCCGCCGCCGCAAGGCCCGGCCCCCAGGGAGCGACCCCCGTGCAGATTCCCCACGACACCCGTCGCGCGCTCGACGTCGTCGTCGCGCTGGTGAACACCGCGGCCGAGTCGGAGCAGCCCGACGGGCTCTCCGACATCGGGGCGCTGCAGGGCTTCGTCGAGGAGCACGCGATCAGCGACGTCGGCGAGCTCGCCGCCCGCGACCTCGCCGGGGTGCGCACGGTACGGGGCAAGTTCGCCCAGGTCTTCGCAGCACCGAACTCCCGTGCGGCGGCCGCACTGATCAACGAACTCGTCGCCACGGCGGGCACCACCCCGCAGCTGACCGACCACGACGGCTACGACTGGCACGTGCACTACTTCGCCCCGGGCGCCTCGGTGGGAGACCACCTGGCGGCCGACGGCGGCATGGCGCTCGCCTTCATCGTGGTCTCCGGCGAGCAGGAGCGGCTGCGCCGCTGCGAGGCGCCCGACTGCCGCCGGGCCTTCGTGGACCTGTCCCGGAACCGCTCCCGCCGCTACTGCGACAGCCGGACCTGCGGAAACCGGCTGCACGTGGCCGCGTACCGGGCCCGCCGCAAGGAGGCGGACGCGCACCCGGAGGGCCCGGGGCGGTCAGAGCAGATAGAGGTCGTGCAGGGCGGCGAGCAGCAGCAGGGTCCCGATCACCGTTAGGAAGATCATCAGCGGCGGCTGGGACAGCGCGAAGAGACAGCCGCGCCCTTCCGTCGCCTCGGCGGCCGGGGCGGCGGCGGCCTGGGAGGGCTGGGGGACCAGAGCGGCGGCCCGGGCGATGGGGGCCTCGGGGGCGGGAGCCTGCGGCTCACCCTGCGATGTGTCGAGCATGTCGGGGCGATGATCGCGCAGCCCGCCCGGGTCCGGCCCCCAACACGCCATGATCGGCGCGGCAGTTCGCCGTCTCTCGTCAGTTCAGGTGGTTCCCCGCGGCTTCTCCCCCGCTCCGGGCCCCTGATCCGCTAGGGGTGTCCGGCGGATCAGGGCCGCCCCGGGCCCGGCCATGATCCGTCGGACACCCCCTGAGGGGCGGGCGGAACGACGGTCCAGGCCGCTGCGAGGACCCCCGGTCGGCCGTGTGTCGCTCGCGGGCCCGGCCGCCGGTGTGCGGGACGGTGGGCGCGGTGGACGGCCGTCCGCACGCGACGGCCCCGGGCGCACGCGCGAGAGGCTCCGCATGACCGACGAGGACACCTTCCCGACCAGCCGGCGAGCCCTCCTGCTCACCGCCGGATCCGTCGGCATGGCCGCGCTGACGGCGGCCTGCGCCCGCCCCGCCACACCCGGCCGGGCCGCGCCCGCGCCGTCGGGCGGCGCCACACCGGGCTGCGTACTGGCCGTGACCTCAGGGGCCGGCCCGAACTACTCCGGCCGCGGCCGGACCCGCTCGGACGTCACCGAAGGACGCGAGGGCGTGCCGCTGCGGCTGGAGCTGACGGTGGTGCGCGCCAAGGACGGCTGCCTGCCGCTCAAGGGCGCGGCCGTGGACATCTGGCAGGCCGACGCGGCCGGCGTGTACTCGGAGGGCAAGGAGACCTGGCTGCGCGGGATCCAGACCACCGACGCGGCGGGCCGCTGCACCTTCACGACGATCGTGCCGGGTTGGTACGCGGGACTCGCGCCGCACATCCACTTCAAGGTCCGCCCCGACGAGCGTTCCGAGACGACCTCGCAGTTCTTCCTGCCCGACGCCTTCCTCCGGGAGGTCTACGGAAGGCAGCCGTACGCGCGCCGCAAGGCCCCCCGCGACCCCAACGGCAACGACGACCGCTACCGGGCCTCCGACGGCAGGATGACCCTGACCCCGGCCCCCGACGGCACGGGCTACCGCGCCGCCTTCACGGTGGGCCTCGCCTAGGCCGTGTCTTTTGGATCAGGCCGGGCTCGCGGCGTCCGGCACGCACGCTCGCCGCGTTGTCGTCGGTCGCCAACGCTCCGCGTTGGCTCCCTCCTCCGCCTTGCGATCGCACGCACCAGACGCCGCTCCCTGATCCGGCCTGATCCAAAAGACACGGCCTAGATCCCGTGCTTCTTGAGGATGGCCTCGATGTCGGAGAAGTCGTCCGCCGGGGCCTGCGCGGGGGCGGGACGGGCGTCCTGACGGGCTCCCCCGCCCAGCGCCGGGGCCGAGGCGTCCGGAGCGACCGCCTCCCGGCCCGCGGCTCCCCTGGCGGCCTTCGGGGCCTTCGGGGTCCTGCCCAGGCCGCGGCGCTCCACGGCCCGGGTGGTCATGAAGAGCACCCACGCCAGGCCCAGCAGGCCGAAGCCGATCCAGACGGTCGGCTTGAAGACCATCCCGGACACCCACTGCACCACGCCGGTCAGCACCAGGCCCACCGGCACCAGCGAGTACGCCGCGATCCGCGTGGCGGCGAGGAAGCGCTTGCGGTACGCGGTCAGCGCGGCGATGCCCAGGCCCGCCGCGGACACCGCGGAACAGATGGTCTCGGCAAGCATGCGGTCCTCCGGCGGTCTGCGATGGGCGGTCTGTCCCTTCCATCCTGCACCGGCCCCCGCCGCCGGGGCCACGCCCCCGGCCCCCGCCGTGCGGATCTCCGGGACATCTCGGGGTCGGATCTCCTCCTCAGGGGGTCTGGGAGACTGTCCGCATGACCGATTCCGTGATCCTCGAAGTCTGGTGCGAACTCCAGTGCCCGGACTGCCACAGCGCCCTGGACGACGTGCGCGCCCTGCGGGCCCGCTACGGCGACCGGCTGGACATCCGGCTGCGGCACTTCCCGCTGGAGAAGCACAAGCACGCCTTCGCCGCCGCGCAGGCCGCCGAGGAGGCCGAGGAGCAGGGGCAGGGCTGGCCGTACGTGGAGGCCGTGCTGGCCCGCACCGCGGAGCTGGGCGAGCGGGGCGAGGCCGTACTGCTCGACGTCGCCCGTGAACTGGACCTGGACGCCGAGGAGTTCGACACGGCCCTGATCGACGGCCGGCACATCCTGATCGTCGACGCCGACCAGGCCGAAGGCAAGGCCATCGGCGTGACCGGTACCCCGACGTACGTGATCGGCGGCGAGCGCCTCGACGGCGGCAAGAGCCAGGAGGGCCTGCGCGCCCGCATCGAGGAGATCGCGGACCGGCTCCTCGCGGACGCCTCCTAGGCTCTCTCCCCCCCTCGCCCCCACCGGACTCCCCCTAGATCAGTTCCTTGGCGTAGTTGATGCCGGTCGGCCGGTAGCCGAGTGACTCGTACAGGCGCAGGGCCGGGGTGTTGGCGGTGAACACGTGCAGCGCCAGCGTCCGGTGGCCCGCGGCGATGGCCGTGCCCTCCGCGAGGAGCATCAGGTCCCGGCCGTGGCCGCGGCCCCGGTGCTCCTCGGCGACGGCGACGGCGAAGACGTACGCGCCCTCCCCCGACACCGCCACCCACACGTGGCCGACGGGGGTGCCCGCCGCCTCCAGGACCAGGAAGACGGCCCCCGGGGTGGCGAGCCCCCGCGGGAGCTGCCGGTCGTGGTCGGCCTCCGACTTGGCCCGCGCGGCCTCCTCCCGCATGCCCCGGGAGGCCCAGCTCGCCGCGTAGTCGGCGCGGGCGCGCACGTTCCAGGCCTCGTACTCGGGCTGCGTCATGGGACGGCCGAGGGCCCCCTCGGAGAGGGCGGGCGGGGTCGTGGGCAGGTCCTTGGCCATGTTCCGGCTGTACTCGGCGTACCCGAGGGCCGCCGCGAGCCGCAGCCCGCCCGGGGAGCCGGCCGGGACCGAGACGCGGACCCGGCGGCAGCCCCAGCCGCGCAGCACCTCCTCGGCGGCGAGCGCCGCGACGGTGGCGCGGCCGCGGCGGCGGTCCGGCTCGTCGACGACCAGGTCGCGGATCTCCCCCACCGTCGGCCCGAAGGGCGTGTCGGCGGCGATCAGCAGCGCCCCGACGCGCCTGCTGTTGACGCGGACCTCGTACGGGCGCGAACGCCCGCCGGAGTCGCTCTGCTGCAGCGGCCCGCTGGGCCGCAGGGTGGTGGTCATCGTCGAGTTCTACCCGCCCCGCGCCGCCGTGACCACGGGGCGTGGGGCGGGTGGGCGCTCAGGGGTCGATGTCGGAGGCGGCCCGCTCGTCGAAGACGCGCATGGCCTTGACGGTGACCGGGCCGGGGGCGGCGGTCAGGACGCGCCCGTCGACCCGGTGCACGGCCTGGACGTCGCGCAGGGTGGAGGTCAGGAAGACCTCTTCGGCCCGCTCCAGGACGTCGAAGGGCAGGTCGGTCTCCTTGGCCCCGGTCCATTCGACGGCCAGCGCGCGGGTGATGCCCGCGAGGCAGCCGGAGGCGACGGGCGGGGTGTGCAGCTCGCCGTCGAGGACGACGAAGACGTTGGAGCCGGTGCCCTCGCAGAGCTGTCCGACGGTGTTGGCGAAGAGGGCCTCGGAGGCGCCCGCCCGGTTGGCCTGCGCGAGGGCGACGACGTTCTCGGCGTAGGAGGTGGTCTTGAGGCCGGTCAGCGGGGAGCGCTCGTTGCGGACCCAGGGGACGGTGATCACGGCGGTGGTGTCGGGGCGGCGGGTGGTCCCGCCGACGGCCACGACGAGGGTGGGTCCGGTCTCGCCCCGGTCGGAGCCGAGCGGGGACAGTCCTCCGGTGTAGGTGATCCGCAGCCGGCCGAGCGGCATCGGATTGGCCTCCAGTACGGCGGCGCAGGCGCGGCGCACCTCGTCGAGGTCGGGGTCGGGCAGGCCCAGGCCGCGCGCGGAGCGGGTGAGCCGGTCCAGGTGCCGGGTGAGGGCGAAGACGGCCCCGTCCTGGGCCTTGAGCGTCTCGAAGACCCCGTCGCCCACGGTCAGCCCGTGGTCCAGTACGGACACCTTCGCGTCATCGGCGTCGCGCAGCGTGCCGTCGAGCCAGATCCTCACCGTACGGTTCCTCCACTCAGGTCGTGCGTCTCGTGTCCGGCGGCGGCCGCCGTGCCGGGTAGGGGCCCGCCGGAGGCGAGCGCGACCAGCCGGGCGGCCTTGAGCTCGGTCTCCGCCCACTCCCGTTCGGGGTCGGAGCCCCAGGTGATCCCGGCGCCGGTGCCGAAGCTCAGGCGGGGGCCGCCGGGGGCCTCGCGGTCGATCCAGAAGGTGCGGATGCCCACGGCGAGGGCGGCGGCGCCGCGGTCGGCGTCCACCCAGCCGATGCCCCCACAGTAGGGGCCGCGCGGGGCGGTCTCCAGCTCTTCGATGATCCGCAGGGCGGAGGACTTGGGGGCGCCGGTGACGGAGCCGGGCGGGAAGGTGGCCGCGAGCAGTTCGGGCCAGCCGGCGCCTTCGGCGAGTTCGCCGCTGACGGTGGAGACCAGGTGGACCAGGCCGGGGTGCTCCTCGACCCGGCAGAGCTCGGGGACGGTGACGGTGCCTGTGGCGCAGACGCGGCCGAGGTCGTTGCGTACGAGGTCCACGATCATGACGTTCTCGGCGTGGTCCTTGGGCAGCAGGTCGGCGGCGGTGCGGCCGGTGCCCTTGATGGGGCCGGACTCGACGTGGCGGCCGGTGCGGCTCAGGTAGAGCTCGGGGGAGGCGGTGGCGATCTCCACGCCGTGGGCCGGGAGCCGAATCGTTCCTGCGTAGGGCGCGGGGTTGCCGCGCGCGAGGAGGGCCGTGAGGGCGTCCACGTCGGCGGCGGCCGGATCGGGCAGCGGCGCGGACATCACCCGGCAGAGATTGGCCTGGTAGACCTCCCCCGCCGCGATGTACCCGCGGATCCGGCGGACGCCCGCGACGTACGCGGAGCGGTCGAGCGAGGAGGACCACCGGCCGGCGTCCGGCCCGCGCCAGGCTCCGGGCACGGGCGCGGGTACGGGGTCGGTGCGTATGTCGCCGAAGCGCGCACAGACCAGCCGGCCTTCGAAGTCTGCGGTCACCGCCCAGAACCCGGTGGAGTCGAGGGCCGAGGGGTCGCTGGTGACGTCTCGGAGGTCGGTCGCGAGAAGGCCGCCGAAGCGGGCCAGGGGAGGCAGGTCGTGCACGGCTGCGAGTCTATGACCGGTGGCGCGATGGCGCCGGTGAGGTGACCGACGGGTGACCTCCGGTGATCGGGTGGCAGCACGCTGCGGAAACGCGTTTTTGAGCTGGCCCGGGAATCCGCTAGAGTTCAACACGTCGCCAGGGAGCGCCGGGAAAAACCCCGGAGCGAACACGGTGACACTGCGGACGTAGCTCAGTTGGTAGAGCACCACCTTGCCAAGGTGGATGTCGCGAGTTCGAGTCTCGTCGTCCGCTCTGAGTGGGGGATCTTCCCGAGAACCCCGCACACTCCGAGGTGGAGTGGCCGAGAGGCGAGGCAACGGCCTGCAAAGCCGTCTACACGGGTTCAAATCCCGTCTCCACCTCCAAGGACGATTAGCTCAGCGGGAGAGCGCTTCCCTGACACGGAAGAGGTCACTGGTTCAATCCCAGTATCGTCCACTGGTCCGAAAGGACCCGATCCGCAAGGATCCCCGCGCGATTAGCTCAGCGGGAGAGCGCTTCCCTGACACGGAAGAGGTCACTGGTTCAATCCCAGTATCGCGCACGCAACACCAGCAGCACCCTGTTTGACCTGCGGTTCCTTACCGTAGCCCGCGCGATTAGCTCAGCGGGAGAGCGCTTCCCTGACACGGAAGAGGTCACTGGTTCAATCCCAGTATCGCGCACCATCCGGAAGCCCCGGCCGTCTCGAACGGCCGGGGCTTCCGCGTTGCCGAGAATGGTCCGGGCACGCGAAAAAGGGTGCTGCCCGTCCGACTCCCCAGTCGTACGGGCAGCACCCTTCACCTGCCGTCCGTCGCGCCCCCGTCCCCACGGGGTGCGACAGGCCGATGTCCCGGCCCGGACCGCTCTTCCGGGCCCGGGGCGCCACTCAGCGCCCCAGCATCACGCCCACGGACGACGCCTGCGCCGCCACCTGCTCGAACCCTCCGAAGACGAAGAGCAGCAGGGCGGCCAGGGGGAGGACCATGGCCGCGGCCACCAGTGGATGGCGCGTACCGGACTCATGGCCGTTGAACGCGAATGCCTTGCGTCCCTGCCGTGCGATGCCCGCCATGGTCCTCTCCCTGTCGTCTGGCAGCGGCGGGCTTGTGACCTCGGGGGACGAGTGCGCCACCCGCCGCTTGTCTTCAACACTAGGTGGCCGAAAGGCTCCTGGCCTCATGCCCTCGTACCCATTGCCGGGCCTCCAGGAGGATGACGGGACCACTCCCCGCCTACTCCCCTGGGTGGAGATCCCTCCCCCGTGATGGGGGTCTTCCCGGAGGGGATGACCGGAGGGTAGTGACTTCGCTCACTTCCGTCACTCCCTGCACACGCGTGTCTTCGTACGGGCCGTTGACGGTCTCCCCCGCGCGGGCCGGCCGGTCTCCTGCGGTACGGCGTGCCCGTGGGGCGTGCGCGGGGGCCAATCCCCTTGGCCCGAGGGGTGTTTGGGGTGGCCGGCGGGGGGTGGGCCGGGGGCGGGCGCGGAAGCTGTCGCACCCTCAAGTGGCCTGCCCCGCACTGACAATCGAACCCCCCGGTGAGGGCGCGGCCTCTGAGCGCTCGTGCCGGATGGTCCGTAAGCTGTACCAGGTCAACAGGACGACCGTCAGCGGGGTGGACATGGCGATGATGCGGCTCCGGCGCGAGGACCCGCGTGTCGTCGGCTCGTTCAGACTGCACCGGCGGCTCGGTGCCGGCGGCATGGGCGTCGTCTACCTGGGATCGGACCGGCGCGGCCAGCGTGTCGCCCTGAAGGTGATCCGGCCGGATCTCGCCGAGGACCAGGAGTTCCGCTCGCGGTTCGCCCGCGAGGTGTCCGCCGCACGGCGGATCCGCGGCGGCTGCACCGCGCGCCTGGTGGCCGCCGACCTGGAGGCCGAGCGCCCCTGGTTCGCCACCCAGTACGTGCCCGGCCCCTCGCTGCACGACAAGGTCGCCGAGGAAGGGCCCCTGACGGCCGCGCAGATCGCCGCCATCGGCGCCGCCCTCTCCGAGGGGCTGGTCGCCGTGCACGAGGCGGGGGTGGTCCACCGGGACCTGAAGCCCTCGAACATCCTGCTCTCCCCCAAGGGTCCCCGGATCATCGACTTCGGCATCGCCTGGGCCACGGGGGCCAGCACCCTCACCCACGTGGGCACCGCCGTCGGCTCCCCCGGCTTCCTCGCGCCCGAGCAGGTGCGCGGCGCCGCCGTCACCCCGGCCACCGACGTGTTCGCGCTCGGCGCCACCCTCGCCTACGCGGCCACCGCCGACTCCCCCTTCGGGCACGGCAGTTCCGAGGTGATGCTGTACCGGGTGGTGCACGAGGAACCGCACCTGGTCGGCGTACCGGACGCCCTCGCGCCGCTGGTGCGGGCCTGCCTGGCCAAGGACCCCGAGGAACGGCCGACCACCCTCCAGCTGTCGATGCGGCTGAAGGAGATCGCCGCCCGCGAGGCGCAGGGGCTGGGCGACGGCCGCCCGCCGGCGCAGCGCGTACGCGTCGAGCGGCCCGTGGCACGGCCCGCGGAGCGGGGCCCGGGGCAGGCGGACCGGAGCACGGAGCGCCGTACCGGGGGCGCGACCCCCGTGGCCAGGCCGCAGGGGCCCCACAGCGGGCCCCCGTCGCGCCCCTCGTCCTCCCGGAACCCCGGATCCACCGCCGGGCGCTCGGGGGGCCGCCCCGGCCCGCGTACGACCGGCACGGGACGCCGCCCGTCGCGGCCGGACCCGAAGCTGCTGCGGCAGCGGCTGATCGTGTTCGTCGTGGTCACCCTGATCGTGGCCCTGGGCATCGCCCTCGCGCAGAAACTCTGAAGGGGTGCCCCGCCGGCCGGCGGGGCACCCCTTCAGGGCGGGTCCGTACTACGCGCGGCCGCTGCCGGCCACCGCGTAGAAGGCGACGGCCGCGGCCGCGCCCACGTTCAGCGAGTCCACGCCGTGCGCCATGGGGATGCGCACCCACTCGTCGGCGGCGACCAGCGCCTGCGTCGACAGCCCGTCGCCCTCCGCGCCCAGCATCAGCGCGACCCGGTCCAGGGTCTGCGGGGCGGCCACGTCGATCGGCGAGGCCTTCTCGTGCGGGGTGAGGGCAAGGAGCTTGAAACCCGCCTCCCGGACCGTGTCGAGGCTCTTGGGCCAGGCCTCCAGGCGAGCGTAGGGGACGGAGAACACCGCACCCATCGACACCTTCACCGAGCGGCGGTACAGCGGGTCCGCGCAGTCGGGCGACAGCAGCACCGCGTCCATGCCGAGGGCGGCGGCGCTGCGGAAGATGGCCCCGATGTTGGTGTGGTCGTTGACCGCTTCCATCACGGCCACCCGGCGCGCCGAGGCCAGCAGCTCCTGCGCCGTGGGCAGCGGCTTGCGCTGCATGGAGGCGAGGGCGCCGCGGTGCACGTGGTAGCCGGTGACCCGCTCCGCGAGGTCCGGGCTGACGGCGTAGACCGGGGCGGGCAGCTCGTCGATGACGTCGCGCATGACGTCGACCCACTTCGCCGAGAGCAGCATCGAGCGCATCTCGTACCCGGCGTCCTTGGCCCGCCTGATGACCTTCTCGCCCTCGGCGATGAACAGGCCCTCGGCGGGCTCGCGGCGGCGCCGGAGCTCCACGTCGGTCAGGCCCGTGTAGTCGCGCAGGCGCGGGTCGTCGGGGTCTTCGATGGTGATGAGATCAGCCACAGGGTGATACTGCCTTGTCCTGGGTGCGGTGCCAACGGCCTGTCAGGCGCCGGCGACAGGTGCGTTGACGCGTACGACGTCACCGATCACGATGACGGCGGGCGGGCGGACCTCCTGCGCCTTGACCGTCTCGCCGACGGTGGCGAGGGTGGCGTCCACCCGGCGCTGGGTGGCGGTGGTGCCCTCCTGGATCACCGCGACGGGCGTGTCGGCGGAGCGGCCGTGGCGGACCAGGGCCTCGGCGATCAGGCCGATCTTGTCGACGCCCATCAGGATGACGATGGTGCCGGTGAGCTTGGCGAGGGCCGCCCAGTCGACGAGGGAGCGCGGGTCGTCGGGGCCCACGTGGCCGCTGACCACGGTGAACTCGTGCGCCACCCCGCGGTGGGTGACGGGGATGCCGGCGGCGCTGGGCACCGAGATGGAGCTGGAGATGCCCGGCACGACGGTGCAGGGGATGCCGTGCTCGGCGAGGGCCTGGAGCTCCTCCATGCCACGGCCGAAGACGTACGGGTCCCCGCCCTTGAGCCGGACCACGGCCTTGCCGGCCTTGGCGTGCTCGATCAGGGCGTTGTTGATGGCCTCCTGGGCCATGAACCGGCCGTACGGGATCTTCGCGGCGTCGATGACCTCGACGTGCGGCGGGAGCTCGTCGAGCAGGTCGCGGGGGCCGAGCCGGTCGGCGATGACCACGTCGGCCTCGGCGAGCAGGCGGCGGCCGCGCACGGTGATCAGGTCCGGGTCGCCGGGACCGCCGCCGACGAGGGCGACGCCGGGGACGCGGGGACGGGCGGCGGTGAGGGAGCCGTCGCGCAGCCCCTCGACGACCGCGTCGCGGACGGCGGCGGAACGGCGGGGGTCGTTGCCGCTGAGCACGGCGACGGTGACGCCCTCCACCCGGCCGGTGGCCGGGGTCCAGGCGGTGGCGGCGTCGGCGTCGTCGGCGCGCACGCACCAGACGCGGCGCGCCTCGGCCTCGGCGGAGGCGGCGTCGTTGGCGGCCCGGTCCCGGGTCGCGATCAGCGCGTACCAGGCACCGTCGAGGTCGCCGTCCTGGTAGCGGCGGCGCTCCCAGCGGATCTCCCCGGTCTCCGCCATCGCGTCCACGGAGGGGGTCGCGGAGGGGGAGACGAGCAGCACGTCGGCCCCGGCAGCGATCAGCGCGGGCAGCCGGCGCTGGGCGACCTGCCCGCCGCCGATGACGACGACGCGGCGCCCTGCCAGACGGAGTCCTACGGGGTAGGCGGGGTGTGCCGGGTTTGCCATGGCGGTTGCGGCTCCTGATGCGGCGGGGTGTGGACGGCGGCTGCCGCTGCTGCGCTGGAGCGGCTGGTCGGGCACGCGGTGCGGGGCGCCCGTCCGGGACCACGATACGGCCCGTCGGCGCTGGTGGTACCTGCGGGGGCGAAGTTGGGGCGAGGGGTTTCGGCTGGTCGGGGTGGGGGCGGCACCCCCTGGGGCGGGGTCGGGGAGGGGCTGGGGGTTTCCCGTCAGTCCCATCGTCGTTCCGTGTCGTGCCGGGCCGTCAAGGGCGCTCCCTTCGGTCGCGTCACTTCGTGATCGCCTTCGGCGACCCTTGACAGCCCGCCCCGCCCCGGAAAGCCGAAAGACTGCCGGGAAACCCCCAAAAGAACGGTCACGGGGCACGAGGGGGAGGAGCGGGTCTCTCAGGGATCAGGCGAGGGGCCGGGGGCCGGCCCGCCGGGCATCCGGGCCCCAGATCCCCGCCGCCAGGGCCAAGGGGCCCGGCTACCTGCACGGAAGGACGACCAGATCAGCCTACGGACCACCCAAGCGCGTCAGATCGCCACACGCTCCTCATCGATGGGCGTCCGGCGGCCGTGCGGGGCTGATACCCGCACCAGAAGGCGGAACGAGGAGCACGGGAAGCCCCCAGACGCACGAGATCGCTACGCGCTCCTCCTGTCCCGGCGCCTGCGGGCCGCCTGGGGCCGGTCTTCGGCCTGTCCTTCGGTGCGCGAATCCGTTGAACTCGGCAATCCGACCGGACAGTTCCAGGAGGCAGTCGACTCTGAAGGTCGGCAGCTCCACGGCCTCGAACGTCTCCCACTGAATGGTGGCCCACGGCCCCCGACGAACGAGTGCGGTCGGCAGCAACAGCGGGCCTCAGGTCGGCCCAAGTCCCGTACTCCCGCGTCTCGTCCACCAGGCACTCCCACACATCAACGACCACAGCGCGAATCGTCATACGGGCACCCCGATACCCCTCCTCCAAGATCTTCGGAGGCCGCCGTGGGCCGCATACAGTGGCGTGGGCCATCGGGTCGCCGGTCTTGGGGGAACGAAATGGGACGCAACAAACTGCCGGTGCAGAACGCCGGCGATAGCGCCATCTGTCTCTTCATCGAGCCGTACGGTGAGGACTATTACCTCAAGCCCGGCGAGGTCTTCACGGTCGCGCCGGAAGCCGAGGGAATCGACGTCTGGTTCACCACCCTCGTCTGGGAGGGCGGTATCACCGTCTGGCCCTACGAGGACGGCGACCCGCACAAGATCGTCCTGGAGTGCGCGGTGACCGACGCCCAGGGAAACCGGCTGGAGTGCGGTCACCAGAGGCCTCCGGAGCCGGCAGGATCCGGCACTGACTCCTAGAACAGCCCCAGAGGGGCCGCGGACGCCGAGACATGGGAAGCGCGTGGCGATCTGCCGCGCCTGCCGTGGCCTTTCGCCGTCCTGGTCGCCGTGTCAGGACAGCAGGAGCCCCTGACGGCCGACGGACGCCGGGGAATGCGAAGCGCGTAGCCATCTGTCGCGCCTGGGTGGTCTGCAGGACGGTCCTGTCGTCCTTCCGTGCAGGTAGAGCCCCTGTGGTCCCGGATCTCGGCTCCTGGGGCCCGGATGCCCGGTCGGCCATGGCCCGGTCCCTCGTCTCGTCCATGACAGGCCCGTCCCTCCCTCTTCTGCCCCGTGACCGTTCTTTTGGGGGTTTCCCGGCAGTCTTT
>NZ_JBWKEE010000016.1:128264-185122 GCF_056435605.1 Streptomyces sp. NPDC043896 | reverse complement strand
TCCTGGAGGCCGACCAGCGCGGTCGCGTGCGTCAGGTTCGGGAAGTACCCGATGCGGACCTCGGAAGCGGAGAGCTTCTGACCGCCGGCCGCGGCGGCGCTCGCCGGCTTGTCCTCGGACCCGGTCTTGTCGGCCTCGGAGCCGTAGCCGCACGCGGTGAGCAGCAGGGGGAGCGCCGCGGTGACGGCGATGGCGCGCAGGGTGGTGAGCGGTCTGGCGGAAGACACGGAGGTGTCCTTTCACGGATGGTTACGGGGAGCTGGGGAGGCGGGCGGCGTGGAGCCCCGGCGCGTGCCTCGTCGGCTCCCGGCCGGGACGGCGGCACGGGAGCGGGCTGGGGCGTGGAGGGCACCGGGCGCCCGCGAAGGGGCTACGGGTACGGGGAGCCGGACGCTCCGGGGTCGGGGGCGTGCGGTCGGGTGAGGTCGGTGAGGTCGGCCGGGGCCCCGTCCGCAGGACGGGGAGACCGGGTGGCACGGCACCCCGGGGATGCACCGGGCGTGCGGCCGCGACCGGCGGAGGGTGTCAGCCGGTCTGACAGATGGCGCTGGAGGTACGGACCAGGTCGATGTGCCGACGGGACGTCAGGGGCAGCGTCCGGACCGCGTGGAGCGGATTGCGCACGGCCGACCTCCCTGGATTCCCAGCTTTCCCACCGGTTCGGTAGGCATCTTGGCAGAGGGGAGTCATCAGCCCAAGAGGCCGCCCGGATGGTGGACATCAGCATCTCGCGATACGGGAAACCGCAGCTGGGGCCGCCGGTCAGGGGTTGGTCCAGGCCCCGGGATCCTCTGCCAGTTCCGATACGCCGGCGGGCAGCTCGGACGCCGCGACATCGGCGAGCGAGACCCCGTCGAGGATCTCGCGCACGTTGGCCCGCAGGGCGATCCACAGCGGGAGCAGCGACTTCGCGGGGCCGGTGTAGGAGAGGTCCGGCGGGCGGACGCCGCGGACCGAGACGAGCGGGCCGTCCACGACGCGGATCACGTCCGCGATGCTGATGGAACCGGCGGGCCTGGCCAGCCGGTAACCGCCGTTGCCGCCGCGCCGGCTCTGCACGAGGCCGCCCCGGCGCATGTCGTTCAGGATGCCCTCGAGGAACTTGTGCGGGATGTCCTGGGCCTCGGCGATGGCCTCCGCCTTCACCGGCTCGTCGTCCTGCGACGCGGCGAGCTGCAGTGCGGCGCGTACCGCGTAGTCCGCCCTGGCTGAGATCCGCATGGGTGCATTATCCCGCATCGCTCCTGGCCGGAACGCGCGCGGGGGCCGCCCGCCGGCCGCCCGCTCACGTGCCCGGCGGCCGGGCCTGCGGGGCACGGAGTGCGGTGCCCGGCGTCAGCGGAAGGCCGCCGCCACCGTGCGGTGGGAGCCGTTGAGGTAGTGGTCGCCGACGGAGCGCAGGCGGTGCGCGACCGGGCGGTGCGCCGTCAGGACGCGGGCGTTGCGCCAGAACCGGTCCAGGCCCGGGGCGTCGGCGAGTTCCAGGACCCGGGCGGTGATGCGCAGGGTCGCCTTCGAGGTCACGGCTTCGGCCGTGGCGGCCAGGGCGGCCGTGGCCGCCGCCTCCTCGGCGTCGAGCCTCGCCCCCGCGGCGAGGGCCTGCGCCATGAGGTCGGTCGCCCGGTCGACCACGGCGGCGGCCGCCTGGGCGGCGGAGGCGAGTTCGCCGTAGGTCAGCAGGAGGTCCGGGTCCTCGCCGGGCAGGCGGTGCGCGCGGCCGCCCCGGCTGAGGTCGCGGGCTTCGATGAGGGCTCCCTCGGCGATCCCGAGGGCGACGTGACAGAGGGCGAGCCGGAGCGCCGGCTCCGCGAGCGCGGTGAAGGGCGGGGCCGACTCCTCGTCGTGGGGGCGGCGGCCCAGTACCTGGCCGGGGGCGATCGCGACCCGGTCGAGGAGGACCGTGCCCGCGCCGGCGACGCGCTGTCCGAGGCGGTCGTGGGCGGGTTCGACCGTGACGCCGCGGGTGCCGGGCGGGATCCGTACGACCAGGACGTCTCCGGTCGCCGCGCAGAGGGCGTCCAGCACGATCTGGTCGGCGGCGGTCACCGCCGTCTCCACCGGCCGGCTCCCGGTCAGCAGGTGGCCGGCGGTGCGGGGCCGCAGGGTGAGGTCCGCTCCTTCGCCGCCGAGGCCATCGGGAGTGGGGGCCTGCACCGCGCCGGTCCACAGCCACCGCTCGCGCACCGACTGCTCTTCGAGGGCCGTCGCGTGCTCGGGGCCCGCGTAGAAGCGCCCGCTCCAGGAGTGGACGTAATGGCGGGCGAGCAGGTCTCCGACGGAGCCGTCCGCCGCCGCGACCTCCCGTATGACGGCGCATCCGGTCCGCCAGTCCGCTCCCCGGCCGGGTCCGGGCGGGGTGAGGGCCGCCGGCAGGCCGGCCTCGCGCAGCCGGGCCGTCTCGTCGGCCGGCTGCTTCCCCGCCCGGTCGCGGACGATGGCGTCCGCCGCGAGGTCGTCCGCGACGTCGCGTGCGGTGCGCAGGAGCGCGCGCCGCGGCTCGTCGACGGGCCGACGGCCGGAGGGGGCCGGGCGGGCTGCTGTGCCATGGGGGACGGCGGTGGTCATGTCGGCTGCTCCGGAGCGTTGTCGGGGGTGTCGGCCGGTCGCGGGGAGGCCGCGGAAGGCCGCGCCGCAACGTATCCCCATCTTTCCCATCGAATTGATAGGGATACTCGCCCCAAGCGACCTTCCCGGCAAGAGCACGCCCGCATCGTGGACGATTCGATTTCAGGATGGAAGACGGTGCAGGTCGGCAGCCTGGTCTCGGACAGGAGTACGGACGGACGCGCCGTCAGGAAGGGCCCGGCGCAAGGACGGTGCCCGCTGCCGCGGCGTCACCTCCGACGGGCCCGGGGTGAGAAGATCACCTGCCATGAGCACCAAGCCGACGCCCTTCGACGAACTCGACCGGAAGATCGTCGCGACCCTGATGGAGAACGCCCGGGCGAGCTTCTCCGAGATCGGGGCGGCCATCGGCCTGTCGGCCACCGCCGTCAAACGCCGCGTGGACCGGCTGCGCAAGGCCGACGTCATCACCGGGTTCAGGGCCACGGTCCGGCCTGCCGCGCTCGGCTGGCGCACCGAGGCGTACATCGAGGTGTACTGCGACAGCGCGGCGCCGCCCAGGCGCCTCGCGGAGGTCGCGCGCAAGTACCCGGAGATCGCGGCGGCCATGACGGTGACCGGGGCGGCCGACGCCCTGTTCCACGTCAGGGCGACGGACGTGGAGCACTTCGAGGAGGTGCTGGAACGGATCCGCAGCGAGCCCTTCATCCGCAAGACCATCAGCTACATGGTGCTGTCCCACCTGCTCCCGGAGAGCCCGGAGGCGGGTGCCAGCGCCTCCGCACCGGGCCACGCCCCCGCGCGGGACGCCATGGGCACCTCGGGCGTCACGGGCACCAAGGGCGCAGGAATCCTGCTCTGAGAGACCGGTACGCGCAGGATATCTGCGCCAGTGCGCAGCTCTTCGTGCTTGTCGCGCTCGCCGAGCGCTTCCTACGGTGGGGGCACTCCCCCAGTCGTCACCGCAGGAAGCGGAGGAATCTCTGTGCCCGCAGGACACGGTCAGCTCAGCCGTAGCCGGCGCCCGAGGCGCTATCTGATGTGCGAGCCCCGTCATTTCGACGTGCGCTACGCCATCAACCCGTGGATGGACACCGGCGCTCCTGTCGACCCCGTGCTCGCCGGTGACCAGTGGCGTTCCCTCGTCCAGGCGTACCGCGACCACGGCCACACGGTCGAGACGGTCCCGCCGGCGGAGGGCCTGCCCGACATGGTGTTCGCGGCGAACGCGGCCCTCGTACTGGGCGGCCGGGTCCTCGGGTCCTCGTTCCACGCGCCCGAACGGCGGCCGGAGTCCGCGGAGTACGAGGCGTGGTTCAAGCAGGCCGGGTTCGAGGTCCACCGCGCCGAGGCGGTCTGCGAGGGAGAAGGGGACCTCGTGCCGACGGGCCGGTTCGTGCTGGCGGGCACCGGCTTCCGCACCCGGCGGGCGGCCCACCGCGAAGTGCAGGAGTACTTCGGCAGGCCGGTGATCAGCCTCGAACTCACCGACCCCCGCTTCTACCACCTGGACACCGCGCTGTTCCTCCTCGGCGAGGAGAGCGGCGGGGAAGGCGGGGCGGGCGAGGGCGGCGGGGCCGGCGCGGGGAACATCGCGTACTACCCGGCGGCGTTCTCCCCCGGCAGCCGCGAGGTGCTCCGGTGGCTCTACCCGCGCGCGGTGATCGCCACCGAGGAGGACGCCCTGGTCTTCGGGCTCAACTCCGTGTCCGACGGCCGCCACGTCTTCGTCGCCCCGCAGGCCCGCACCCTCATCGGCCGGCTCGCCGACCGCGGATACGTCCCCGTCCCCGTCGACCTGTCGGAGTTCCGCAAGGCCGGCGGGGGCATCAAGTGCTGCACCCAGGAGATCCGTTCATGACCACGACCACCGCCACCACCACGGCCCCCGTTCCCGCGGCCGCCGCCGGGACGCGCTCGTCGGCCCAGCTGATCCGCGCGGAGGAGCCGGTACTCGCGCACAACTACCACCCGCTGCCGGTGGTCGTGGCACACGCGGAGGGCAGCTGGGTGGAGGACGTCGAGGGCCGCCGCTACCTCGACATGCTGGCCGGCTACTCGGCCCTCAACTTCGGCCACCGCCACCCCGCCCTCATCGAGGCCGCGCACCGCCAGCTGGACCGGGTCACGCTCACCTCGCGGGCCTTCCACAGCGACATGCTGGCCGGCTTCGCCGAGCGGCTGGCCGAGCTGACCGGCCTCGACATGGTGCTGCCGATGAACACCGGCGCGGAGGCCGTCGAGAGCGCCGTCAAGGTGGCCCGCAAATGGGCGTACGAGGTCAAGGGCGTCGCCCCGGACCGGGCGACGGTCATCGTGGCGGACGGCAACTTCCACGGCCGCACGACGACGATCGTGAGCTTCTCGACGGACGACACGGCCCGCGGCGGCTTCGGCCCGTTCACCCCCGGGTTCCGGATCGTCCCCTACAACGACCTCGCCGCGCTGGAAGCGGCCGTGGACGAGACGACGGCGGCCGTGCTGATCGAGCCCGTCCAGGGCGAGGCCGGCGTCATCGTCCCCGACGACGGCTATCTCACCGGGGTCCGCGAGCTCACCCGGCGTACGGGGTGCCTCTTCATCGCCGACGAGATCCAGTCGGGCCTGGGGCGCACGGGCCGCACCCTGGCCGTCGACCACGAATCGGTCGTGCCGGACGTCCTGCTGCTGGGCAAGGCGCTGGGGGGCGGGATCGTCCCGGTCTCCGCGGTCGTCGCCCGCCGCGAGGTGCTCTCCGTGCTGCGGCCCGGCGAGCACGGTTCGACGTTCGGCGGCAACCCCCTATCGGCGGCCGTCGGTTCGGCCGTCCTCGACCTGCTGGCCACCGGTGAGTACCAGCGACGCGCCGCCGCGCTGGGAGCCGTACTCGACCGCGAACTGGCCGCGATCAGCGGTGCGGGCGCCGTCACGGCCTACCGGGCCCGGGGTCTGTGGGCGGGCGTGGACGTCGACCCCGCGCTCGGCACGGGACGGCAGATCAGCGAACGGCTCCTCGCCGAAGGGGTGCTGGTCAAGGACACCCACGGATCCACGATCCGGCTGGCCCCGCCGCTGACCATCACGGAGGAGGAACTCCTCACCGCGCTCGCCGCCCTGCGGAAGGTCCTGGCGTAGGGCCCGCCGCCGGGCGGTCCTCGGGTCGGCGGCTTCAGACCCGCGTCAGCACTTGAGGCCGGTGGACGCGGCCGTGGAGGCCTCGTCCAGCTTCTGGATCTGCGGCTGGAGCTTGGTGAGGGCGTCCTGCCCGGTGGTGTCGCCGGGCAGGTCCTCGTAGCCCTTCTTCAGGTTCTCCGCGGCCTGCTTGACCGCGTCCTGCTCCGCCTCCTTCAGCTTGGTGAGGTTGCTCTTGACGTCCTCCCAGTCCTTCTGGACGGCGTCATAGGCCTCCTTCACCTGGTCCTTGGTCGCGGATGCCGGGTTCATGGCCTTCAGCTTGGCGTTGTCGGACTTGAGGGCGTTCAGGTCCGTGCAGAGATCGGCCGCCGCCTGGGTGGCCTGCTCGGCGGCCGAGTTGTCGTCGCTGTCGTCGGAGCAGGCGGCGAGTCCGAGCACCGCGCTGGCGCAGAGCACGGCGACAACGGGGAATCGCTTCATGGGAGGCCTTCCTCACGGGGGCAGAACGGATGAACGCGATCTTTTCTGCATTCGTGGAAAAACTAAGCAGAAAGGCGGCGTCCCGCATCCGTACGCGGCCCGTTCGGAGTCACCGCCGCGGCCGCCGGTTCACCCTTGCGTGGCGGGCGGCCGCCCTCGGGACGGTGCTCCGTAGCTGGTGGCGATCGCGGCGGCCCGCTCGCGCAGGGAGTCGCGCAGCCACTGCGGGGACAGGGCCTCCGCACTCGTGCCGAGCTGCCACAGCGCCCATTCGGCGTGCCTCGGATCCTGGAAGGTGACCTCCAGCCGCAGTCGGCCGTCCGCGTCGGCCTCCTCGGCCTGGACGGCCAGCACCGTGTCCGCCAGTTCCTCCCGCCGCGCCGCGTCCACCAGCAGCAGCACGGCGACCTGTTCACCGCCGGCCCGGAAGCGTGCGCCGCGTTCCTGCCAGGCCCGGTCCAGGTCGACCCGGTCCGGCCGCTGCGCCGGTTCGTCGAGTACCTCCGCGTCCCGGATCCGGGACAGCCGGTACGTACGGTCCGCGCCGGAGCGCGTGGCCAGCAGGTAGCCCTGCTCCCGTACCGTCACCAGGCCGATCGGGTCCACCGTGCGCCACTGCGGGATCTGGCCCACGGCCTCGTAGCGGATGCGCAGCCTGTACCCGGCGAGGACCGCGCGCCGGACCTCGGCCGCCACGGCGTCGGGGAGTTCCTCGGCGGCCACGCGGCGCGAGAGGAGGTCGGTCTCCGGGTCGACGAGCAGGCGCTGCGCCGCGCCGGCCGCCGTGTCCCGGTAGGTGCCGGGCAGCGCGTCGACCACCTTGAGCATCGCCGAGGCCAGTGCCGAGCCGAGGCCGAACGCCTGGGCGCCGCGCCGCGATCCGGCGACCAGCAGGGCGAGCGCCTCGTCGTGGTTCAGCCCGGTGAGTTCCGTCTGGAATCCGGGCAGCAGCTCGAAGCCCCCGTGCCGGCCGCGTTCCGCGTAGACGGGGACGCCGGCGGCGGCCAGCGCCTCGATGTCGCGCAGCACCGTACGGGTGGACACCTCCAGCTCGCGGGCCAGGGCGGTCGCGGAGAGACGGCCGCGCTGCCGCAGGAGGAGCACGAGCGATACCAGCCGGTCGGCGCGCATCCGGAAACTGTACGGGAATACACGACACAGGGTGTCGTGAATGCTTGCGAGGCTTGCCCGGCAGCACGAACCGCAGGACAAGCCCCACGACGGGCCTCACGGCAGACCCGTCGCACACACGAGAAGGTGGCCCTCATGGCGCACTCCCTGGTCAACCCCGACGGTCTGCACAACCCGGTCCCGTTCGGCTACAGCCACACCGCCACCGTCCCCGCGGGCACGGAACTGGTCTTCGTCTCGGGTCAGTACGGATCGGGCCCGGACGGCTCGGTCGTCTCGGCCGATTTCGCGGAGCAGGTGAAGCGCGCGTTCCACAACCTCGGGATCGCCCTCGCGGCGCACGGGCTCGGCCTCGACCACGTCGTCCAGCTCAAGACATACGTGGTGGACCACGGCCTCGACAAGCTCGGGCCCATCGCCGGCGCACTCCAGGAGGGCTGGGGTGCGCAGCCGCCGACGCAGACCCTCATCGGTGTGGCGAGCCTGGCCACACCCGACGTGCTGTTCGAGGTCGAGGCCGTCGCCGCCCGCCCCTGACCGCGCGGCCGCCGGTGAACCGCCGTCCCGCGGGCGGCCGTACGCGGCCCGTCGGGGCCGCCGCATGCGCGAAGACGCCCGGCCGGGAGGTCCCGGCCGGGCGTCTTCGTGTGCTGCCGTACTGACGTGCGGGTGCTGCCGCACTGGTGGCTTAGTACCAGTGGTTGGCCTGCCAGAAGTTCCAGGCCTCGACGGGGCTGCCGTAGCGCTCGTTCATGTAGTCCAGGCCCCACTTGATCTGGGTGGCCGGGTTGGTCTTCCAGTCGGAGCCCGCGGAGGACATCTTCGACGCGGGCAGGGCCTGGACCAGGCCGTAAGCGCCGGAAGAGGAGTTGACCGCGGTGTAGTCCCAGCCGCTCTCACGGGTGACGATCTTGTCGAAGGCGGCGAACTGGGCCGGGTCCTTGATCATCTGCTGGGCGATCGCCTTCGCGCCCGCCGGAGCGGCCTGCGCGGGAACCGCGGCGAGCAGGGAACCCCCGACACCCAGAGCGAGGACGGAACCGGCGAGGGCCTTCTTCGAAGCGGCGATGCGGCGGATGACGGCGTTGGACACGGAGGAACCTTCCGACGGGGACAAGGACGGTCGCGGCATGCCGAAGACATGCGTGAGCCACTCACGCGAAGGAGAGGGGATCGTCCGGCGGGGGGCGGTGCGCCCCGGCCGCCTCGGCGACAACACCAGTTAGCCAGCCCGGCGCCGCCCTGGCAACGCCCCCCGCCTACGAACCACCCCCGCACACCGGGACCTTGGACCCGGCCCCCAGCCCGTGCGGCAACAGGCCGGCGGGCCTACTAACCCGGACCGGATGTGACCTGGGTCCTGTGGGCCGCCTCACCGCCCCACACCCCCGAAGTCACCCCCCGTAACCACTCACACCCTCTGAGGTGGGTGTCCCCCGTCACTCCCGCCCCCCGAATCAAAGGAAACCGGGGTGCCGGATCCCGCCTTCCGCAGTGCGCCGGTACTAGACCGTGGCTGGCGGCGCGGGGTGCAGGTGGCCGGCCGCATCGGCCGCCGTGTGGGGGGTGGCGAAGGTGAACGCGCGGGACGAGGGGCCGTACGCCCGCAGCTCCGCCAGCCGCTCCAGCGCCTCCTCGACCGTCGGGCGGTGACCGGCCGGGACCCACCAGAGGACGAGGTGCGCCTCGACGTGCCGCTCGAACCATTCGCGGCGCCGCCGCATCGCCTCCAGGTGCCCGCTGCGGTAGGCGAACTCCCACAGGGCCTCCGGGGTCTCCCACACCGAGAGGGTGACGATGACGTCCTCGCCCGCCGGACGCATGCCGGTGGCGTCGGCCTCGCCTTCCTCGACCAGCCGCCACACGAAGCCGGGCGCGCCGTCGGCGGCGGCGTTGACCGGGTCGAGCAGTTCGACGAAGGGCGCCATGCGCGGGTCGTCGAGGGGGTGGCGGAGCGTCGCGACGTTCAGCTGGGCGAGGTGGGCGGCGGCGTGCGCGGGTGAGGTCATGACCTCATCCCAGCACGCGCCGATTTCTATGTCAATGATCGTTGTTTTTAGAAACCTCGACCACCACGCAGCACTCCCCCGGACGGGCGTCCATGCGGGCGCGCACGGCGCCGTCCGAACCGAGCAGCCCTTCCAGCAGCGCGAGGTTCATGCCGCAGACCAGCGGCGGGAAGCGTTCGGCCACGGCGTGGAAGGGGCAGTTGCGCATGCGGACGACGCGCGCGGCGCCTCCGGAACCCTCGGCCTCCTCCAGGTGCGGCTCGTAGCCGCGGGCCGACAGAAGCTCCACGGCCTCCTCAAGGCCGCCGCAGGGTGCCGCGCCGCCGCGCAGCGACTCTCCGCGCCGCCGCGCGGCGGCGCAGAGCCCGGCGTCCAGCCCGGCCTCCTCCGCGGCTTCGGCGAGCAGCTCCGCCGCCGTGCGGTAGTCGCGGGCCGGCAGCGACACCGACCGCTCGACGCGCGCCCGGGTGTACACCTTCGCCGGACGGCCGGCCCCCGGCCCCGAGCGACCCGTCAGGCGGCGGCTGCCACTGTCGAGCAGCCCCGCCTCGGCCAGCCGGTCGAGGTGGTGCGCGGCGAGCGTACGCGCGACCCCGACCGCCTCGGCGGCTTCGTTGCGGCCGACCTCCCGGCCCTGCGCCGCCACGTACTCGTACAGGCGGCGCCGGACCGGATCCTGCAGCACCGCGATCACATCGATGTCTTCCACCTGCCCAGTCTAGGAACAACGCAGGTTGGAGATAGAAACCCGCGGACCGGCTGCGCACGGCTCACGGCTCACGGACCGGGACGCCCCGTGTGGCGGCGGTCACATCCGGGGGGTGTCACGTCCGGGGCGGCCGCGCTGTCCCTCCTGTGGAACCCAGACACCAGACAAGGGAGCTTCGGGATGGAGTCCGTCATGAAGTCCGTCATCGTCTGCACCTCCGTATCGCACGGCAACACGCGTCGCGTCGCCGACGCCATGGCCCGGGTCCTGGGCGCGAAGGTCGTGGCGCCCGAGGAGGCCGACCCGGCGGAGCTGGCCGCCGCCCAGCTCGTGGGATTCGGCTCGGGAGTCTTCTACGGCAGGCTCCACCCGGGCCTCGTCGGCTTCGTCTCGGCGCTGCCGCGGATGCGCGGCCGGGCGTTCGTGTTCGCCACCAGCGGGCTTCCGGAGCTGCCTCCGGCGCCCTTCACCCGTCCCCTGGTCCGGAGCCTGGAAGGCAAGGGCTTCCGGGTGGAGGAGAGCTTCTCGTGCCGGGCGTTCGACACCTGGGCGCCGTTCAGGCTCGTCGGCGGCATCCGCAAGGGGCGGCCGGACGGGGCGGACCTGGCCGCCGCGCGGGCGTTCGCCGAGCGGCTGCGGGACGGGAGCGGGGACCGGTCCTGAGCGCCGGGAGGGGGGAACGGCACGGGCGGGGACGGACGCGGGCGCGGCCCGGTCCGGCGGGTTCAGGAGCCGGGCAGCGCGCCGAGGACGCGGTCCCACAGGGAGCGCGTCGCTCCGAAACCGCTCTCGTGCACCCAGACGTGGGTGCATCCCGGGCACTGGAGGTGGAGCAGGCTCCCGGTGTTCGTCAGCAGGTACCGCCAGTGCGCGGAGCAGGTCCGTCCCCGCCCGCAGGGCTCACAGCCCCGCGAGTCCGCGCATGCGGGGCAGGCCACCCAGGCGCGCCGCCCGGGGTCCGCCTGCGGGTCAAGAGGCAGCACGGCCGTCACCCCGTACGGGGAGCACACCGGCCGCGACGAGGCCGTCGTGGATCCGCTGCTGCTCCGCGTCGAGTCCGGAGTACAGCAGGTCGTACGCGGCCTCCTCGCCGCGCAGCACCTCGACCGGATCCCAGTCCGGGCCGAGGGCTTCCATCACCTGGGCGCGCCGGAGGACCTCCTGGGCGGTGAGGTCGACAGCGAAGTCGGTGAGCGGGGACGCGTCGGGGGAAGGCGTCGGGTCGTGGCGGTGCATGCCCTCGAAGTTAGGTAGCCCTTTCTTGCCGGGTCAAGGGAGGGTGGGAGGAGTCACAGGGGTGCGGGGTCGGCTCCGCTGGAAGACCACTTCCGGGTCGGCCGCCGTCGGGCCGTCCAGCCGGGGCGCCGGCAGGCCCTTCAGGTGCCGGTCGAAGAAGTCGCCGGCGTACGCCAGGGTGATCTGCCGCGAGCGCGAGCCGGACAGCGGGGTCTCGGGGTGCGGGTACCCGGCCGCGTCGCCGAGCACCGGCCGGTCGGTGAACCCGGGATGGCCCATGCCCGTCACCGTGAGCCAGCGCTTCCAGCCGTCGAGCCGGGGCCAGGCCTCCTCCCGGCTCGTGTCCTCCAGGTCCGGGGGCAGCAGGGCCGGGTCGCCGCCGAGCAGCAGGAACGGCCGCCGATGGAGTGCCCGGCCATGCCGATCCGCCCGGCGTCGGTCAGCCGGGAGTACCGCCACGCGGGACGGTCTCCCGTGAGCCGGTCGAGCAGGAACGTCACGTCGCGCGCCCGGGCGTCGGACACGCGGCCCAGGGACCGGTCGGGGAAGACCTGCCCGCACGCTGCGCAGCCGAGGACCGCTCTGCCGCCGGGGAAGGAGGTGGCGTCCGACTCGTAGGCGTGGTCCACGGCGGCCACGACGTAGCCGCGGGACGCCACGTCCTCGGCGAGGGTGGTCAGCGAGGAGCGGGGCAGGGTGAAGCCGGGCGAGAGCACGACGAGCGGGTACCCGCCGCGGACCGGCCTCGGGAGCGCGCCCGCCCGCGCGTCGGCCCGTACGGCGGCGACCTGCTCGGGGGTCACGAGCTTCCCGGGTTCCCCGCGATCGGTGAGCAGTGCCCGGGCCTCGGCCACCGACAAGCAGGCGGCCGGGCCGCCCGTTAGATGGCTGGAATCCACCGGCCGCGCGGGCTGCCGGACCGGTTCCGGACGGGTGACCGCGGGTACGGCTCACCCTCCGCCGACGCCCTCCCCCGGACGCCGCTGGTGGCGCAGCCAGGCCGTCAGGGCGGCCTGGAGTTCGGCGACTTCGCGGGGGGTGAGGCTCTCCGCGACGGCTCCGGCGCACAGCCGTACGCCCGTCGCGGTCACGGTCCACCCGGTGCGACGGCGCGGCCGCGAGGCGAGGGTGCGGCCGTCGGCCAGGGCCCGCAGCGCTTCGCGGACGGGCGGGGGCACGCGGGCCGCGCCGGGCGCCGGGGTGGTGCGTGGTCGCGGGGTGAGCCCGATCTCGGTGTAGAAGGCGGCGAGGGCGCCCTCCAGGGACCCCGGGCCCGCCGGGGCGGCGCCCGTGAAGCCGGCGATGAGCTCCGGATGGGCGCGCGGCGCGTGCTCGCCCCAGGGGCGGGGGTGGAGGGGGCGTTCGTCGAGATCGAGGCGGACGCAGGCCGGGGCGATCAGCTCGCGGCTGTAGCCCCGGTGGACCAGCTCCGCGTACAGCTTGCGCAGCGTCGCGGCCTGGCGCGGAACCGGGTGCGGGTCGGGGGCGGCCGGGGCCCGTGGCCGGGCGGGTCTCGGCGCCAGCCCGAGGAGGCCGGTGCTGTGGTGCAGGACGCCCGCCTGGGTGAGCACCACCGTCGCCTGCCGGCCCTTCGCGTCCCAGCCGAGCCGGAACCCCACCACCGTCGTGCTCATCAGGGCGCTCCTCCCCCGGGCGCCGCCCGGGCCCGGCCGTCCAGAGCACGGTAGCCAGCACCGGGGGCGCCGGAAGCGGGCATGCCCAAGGTGCGCCGCCGGGCGGGCGGTTGTGGTAGGCGCGGTGCGGGCGTCGCCGTACGGCAGCTGTGACGCGGCGCACTTTGCGGGCGCTCGGGGCCGGGTGTCCGTGATCATGGCCGCATGGACGCCCGATTCCTCGCCATCGACGAGCTGGACGAAGCCCCCGCCGTGGCGGTCGTGGTCGACGTCATGCGGGCTTTCACCGTGACCGCCTGGGCCTTCGCCCAGGGCGCGGAGAAGATCGTACTGGCCGGATCGCCGGACGAGGCCCTGGAGCTGAAGTCCCGTCACCCGGACTGGGTGGCACTCAAGGACGGTGCGCTCGCGCCCGGCTTCGACGCCGTCAACTCGCCCGCCCTGCTCCGGTCCGTGGACCTCGGCGGACGGACCGTCGTGCAGAAGACCACGGCGGGGACGGTCGGCGCACTGGCGGTCAAGGACGCCTCGCTGGTGCTGTGCGCCGGCTTCGTCGTCGCGGAGGCGACGGCGCGGCTGCTGCGGGCCCGTGGGTGCGAGGAGGTCACGTTCGTGGTCACGGGCGAGGGCGGCCGGGCGGACGAGGACCTGGCGTGCGCCCAGTACATCGCGCGCAGGGCCGACGGGGCCGCGACCGACGCCGCCGGGTTCCTGCGCCGGGGCGCCCGCTCGCGCGCCGCCGCCGAGCTGACGGACGGGGTGCGGCAGGGCGCCCATCCCGATGACGTCGCGCTCTGCCTGGAGCTCGACCGGTTCCCGTTCGCCGTGGTGGCGTCCCCGGAGGACTCGCTCATGGTCCTGCGTCCCCACGCCGTGCCCTCTCCGGCCGGCGACGCCCTGGGCTGACCGCCGCCGAGCCCCGGTTCCCGGCGTGCGGGCGGGCCGCGTCCGCACGGCGGGCGGAAAATGCGTGCCGCTCCTGCCGCGCCGTGCCGCAGAATCACCGCATGGCAGAGGCAGACATGGAAGCATTCCGGAACGCGGTCGCCGCGTGGGCGGCGGCGGACGGACCGGGCGGGCCGACGGGGCCGGCCGGGGCGACGGCTGCGGAACGGGCCGCACGGTCTGCCGCGGAACGGGGAATCGGCACCGTGGTGCTGGTGGAGGGGCCGAGCGACCTGGCCGCCGTCGAGACGCTCGCCGCACGCGTCGGCCGCGACCTGTCCGCCGAGGGCGTCTGCGTCCTCTCCATGGGCGGGGCGATGAACGTCGGCCGTTACGCCCGCGTCCTGGGACCGTCCGGGCTGGGACTGCGCGTCGCCGGACTGTGCGACGAACGGGAACGGCCGTACTACGACCGCGCCCTGGAGCAGGCCGGCGCGGCCGGCCCCGAAGTCTTCGTCTGCGTCAGGGACCTGGAGGAGGAACTCGTCCGCGCGCTGGGCATTCCGAGGGTCGAAGAGGTCATCGAAGCCGAGGGCGACCTCGTCCCGTGGCAGACCTTCACCCGCCAGCCGGCCCAGCAGGGACGCGACCCGCACCACCGGATCCGGCGGTTCCTCGGCACCAGGAAGGGCCGCAAGATCCGCTACGGCCACCTCCTCGTCCAGGCCCTCGACCCCGACCGCATACCCGCGCCCCTCCACGCCCTCCTCGCCGCCCTGCCCGCGCCCGCGACGGCGCCGTCCGGCGGAGCCGGCGGGCCCGCCTGACCGGGGGCGGGCGCCGCGCGCCCTGCGGGCTCCGCGTCACAGGCCTGCCCGGGTGAGGAGGCCGCGCATGCGGGACGGGGGGAGGTGGGGGCTGGCGGCCGCGGCGGAGGCCACCCGGGGGTCCTGGTCGGCCAGCAGCCGCGTCAGTGCCTCGGCCGGCAGGCGGGGGTGGGCCGCGGTCTCGCGGCGCACCGAGGCGTCCGGGTCCCCGGCCAGGCGGAGGAGGATTCCGGCCGGGAGGCCTGGGTCGCGCGGGGCCAGGCACCGCATCCTCGGGTCGGGGTCGTCCGCCAGGCGGCGGAGCACCTCCGCCGGGAGCGGGAGGTCGTCGGCCGGCCGCCACCGGACCCGCTTCAGCGGGCGGTGGGCGCGGTCGATGCGTTCCGCGGTGGCGGGGTCGATCCGGTCGCGGGCGCGCCGGGCCATCGTGGTGCGTACGCTGCTCTCCTCGTCGTCGAGGAGCCGCTCCACGACCGGCCCCGGGAGGTCTTCGGACAACGCGGCCGAGACGCGGAAGCCGACGTACGGCGAGTCCGCGTACGGCAGGGGATCCGCGGTCACCCACGGCAGGGTCAGCGTCCGGAGTTCCGTGGCCGCCAGCTCGTTCATGAACTCGCGTTCGAGCGCGGCGTCGTCCAGGTCCTCGCCGTCGCCCGGCACGAACGACACGATCCGTGCGTGGACCGCGGCACGGACCGGTTCCGGGGTGTCCTCGCGGGCGAAGACGCGGAGCAGGACCCGCATGCTGGGATCGGCTGCGAGCTCGTCGCGCAGCCCGGGCGGGAGGGCCGGGTGCGCGGCGAGCTCCCGGCGGACCTCGTCGTCCGGGTCGTCGGCCAGCCGGCGGGCGGTGCCGGCGTCGAGCGTGCAGTGGCGTACGGCCCCGGCGCGCGTGACCGGGTCGGCCAGCAGGGCCGGGACCAGGTCGGCGGGCGGGACGGGATGGGGCAGCCGCCTGTAGTAGGTCGCGCAGGCCGCCGAGCGGACCGTCGCCTCGGGATCCGTCAGCAGGAGTCGCCGTACCGGCTCGGGGGCGCCCGGCCACCACTGGGCCAGGGCGGCCCGGATCTGCGGATCGGGGTCCCGTGCGAGCCGGGCGCGCAGGTCGGCCGGCACGGCGTCGTGCCGCGCGGCGCTCTCCCGCACCCCCGGGTCGGGGTCGCCGGTCAGCCGCTCGAACAGCTCGCGCGGTGCTCCTTCGCCGGCGCCGGTCACCACGGCGGCGCGGATGGCCGGGTCGGGGTGCCGGGCGAGGGCCGTCCGGAAGGCGTGCGGCAGGCTGCGGTTGAGGGCGAGCGCGTGGGTGGACCAGTGCTCGTCGGCGGCGATGATCGCGGCGATCACCTCGTCGCCCAGGTCCGGACGCCGGGCGACGGCCTCGCCGTGCTGGTGCCGGAGCAGCCGGCCGACGAGCTCGGGCGGCAGCGCCGGGTTCTGCGCGAGCGCGTCCAGCACCTCGTCGAGGTGGACCGGAGGTGGCGTGGTGTCCGTCATGGGCCGGCGCCCTTTCTGTCTCGGCGAGTTGACCGCCCGGTCCTCCACGCGCCCGTCGGGAGTGCTCACCGGCCTCCGGTGGCCGCTCCGCCGCGTCAGGAGGGGGCGAGGACGCAGAACTCGTGGCCCTCCGGGTCGGCGAGGACGGTCCACGGGACGTCGCCCTGGCCGATGTCGAGGTCGGTGGCACCGAGGGTCCGCAGCCGCGCCGCCTCCGCTTCCTTGTCGTCTCCCGGGTACGGCAGCAGGTCGAGGTGGATACGGTCCGGGACGGTCTTCGCGTCGGGGGTACGGAGGAACTCCAGGTACGGGCCGCCGCCCTTGGCGGAGCGCAGCACCGCCTGATCGTCGGTCACCTCGCGCGGGGTCCAGTCCGTGGCCTCGCCCCAGAAGCGGGCCATGGCCCGCGGATCGGCGCAGTCGACGACGATGGCGGCGATCGGCCCGGTGTCCCGGTAGACCTCCCTCGGCTCCAGTACGCAGAACTCGTTGCCCTCGGGGTCGGCGAGGACCGTCCACGGCACATCTCCCTGGCCCACGTCGGCGGGTGTCGCACCGAGGGACAGCAGACGCTCGACCAGCTCGGCCTGATGGGCGGCGGAGGTGGTGGCCAGATCGAGGTGGAGGCGGTTCTTCGCCGCGGTCTTGGCTTCCGGGACCGGGATGACGTCGACGCAGACGAAGACCGGGTCCGGCCAGACCAGTCCGCCGGCGGGTCCGACGTAGGCGGCGGCTCCGGGACGGTAGGCGGTCCAGCCGAGCGCCTCCGCCCAGAAGTGGCCGACCCTCGCGGGGTCGACGGCCTTGATGTTCACCTGAACCGGTCGCAGCGCCATGCCGACGATCTTACGCGGTCCGGCCCGAAGCCCCTTCGGCCGCACAGCTGTTGGGAGGCCACCGGCTTCTTGCCCCCGCTGTGGCAGTTTGGCCGGAGATCCGTGGAACGGCTGCCACCACTGTGGCAGCATCTGCGGTGCATCAGCCGCCGCACCGGCTCTGCGTCCCGGTGATGCCGGGGAATTCGTCCTGCGCGATTTCGGGAGACCAGCCGGTGACAGATGCCTTCCCCGTACCGCCTTCCGCCGCACCGCAGTTGGCCTCGGCCGTCGAACGGATCGTCCGCCTGGGGGCCAAGCTCGGCCGCGGCCGCGCCGAGGTGCTGGTCCCGGAGGAGCTGCACCTCGCGTCCGGGGTTCCCCTCCCCGTCGTACGCGCCCTCCTGGAGGGCCGGGCGGCCGGTGAACCGGACATCCACGAGCGGTTCCGCCAGCGCCTGGACCTGCTGCACGGGACGTACCTCAAGGAGAACGGCCGCAGGTTCTCGCACGGGGAGATCGCCCGCCACAGCGGCATCTCCCGCCAGCAGGTGCAGGCACTGCTCGGCGGGGACCGGCGGCCGACCATGGACCACTGCGCCCGGCTGGAACGGTTCTTCCGGCGCCCGGCCGGCTTCCTCCAGTCCGAGGACGCCGAAGCCGTGGGCTGCGCCCTGGCCGCCGTCGAGAAGACGCTGCTTCGGGAACACCATCGGGAGCACGGTGAACGCGGCGCCGGCTCCGGCCCGCCGAGCCTGTACGAACGGCACGGCGTCGACGGCATCGCGCTGCGCGCCGCCCTGCTGCCCGTGGAGGCACGCACCAGGCTGCTCGAATGGCTCGACGCCTACATGGACGAGCGCGCCGCCGAAGCCGAAGCCGACGAAGCGGACGCCGCCGGAGCGGACGCCGCCGGGAACCAGGCCCCGGCCGAGGCCGCCGATGCGCACTGAGGCGCGGGAACACGAGGAGAGGTACGCGTCCGGGCCGCGGGGCACACGGCGGCCCGCCCCCACGAAGGACAGGGAGCACGCATGACCACCGTGTGGTTCTACCTCCTCGTCGGCGTCCTCTGCCTCGCCTTCGCCCTGCGCGTCCCCGCGCTCGTCAGACACTGGCGCGACCCCCTCGTCCGCTCGGTGTCCCTGGTCCTGCCGCTGGGCGCCGCCGTCTTCTTCTTCGCCGCACCACCGACGATCTCCCAGGTCAACGCCCTCACGGGCATCGCCAACTTCTCCGTCCCGCTGGTCTACGGCATCGTCACCGCCGCCAGCGCGGCCCTCATCAACCTCACGATCATCTGGCGCGGCGGCCCCGAACGGCAGCGCCGCAGCGCCACCCGCTGGTGCCTGGGCGTCTACGGCGCCGTCATCGCGGCGCAGTCCGCCCTCTTCACCCTCGGTGACACCTCCGAGGAACGCCTGCGCGACTTCGACACCCATTACGCCACCACCCCCTACGTACGGGAAATGATCGTCCTGTGCGTCCTGTCCTACGGGCTGGCCAACCTCGTCCTGGCCCGTCTGTGCCGGCGCTGGGCCCGCGAAGTCCCCGGCCTCCTGCGCGGCGGACTGCTCCTCATCACGGCCGGATCCCTCCTGAGCCAGGCGTACGTGCTCTGCAAGCTCGTGGCCGTCGGAGCCCGCTGGACCGGGCGCGACTGGGACGGGGTCAGCACCACCGTCGCCCCGTCCCTGTCGTCGCTGGCCGCGCTCCTCCAGTGCGTGGGCCTCGCCCTGCCCTCCGCGGGCCAGGGTGCGGTGCGCCTGTGGCGCCGGTGGTCGCACTACCGCCGGCTGCGCCCCCTCTGGGTCACCATGCGCGCGGTGACCCCGTACGAACTGGTGCGCATCCCCTGGTGGTCCTCGCTCGGCAAGCGCCAGCTCCGCCGTACCTGCGACATCCGCGACGGCCTCCGGCTGATCTCACCCCGGCTCGTCGACGGTGCTCCGGCGGACGACGGGCGGCCGGAGTTCCTGCCCGGCGCGCTGAGACCCGACGCGGCACGCCACGTCGCCATGGTGGCCGCGGCGTTCGCGGCGCTGCGCGGCACCCAGCCCGGCCAGGAGGACCGCGGCCTGGAGGACATGCTCGCCGGTGACGACGAACAGCTGGCCCGGCTCTCCGACGCCCTGGGCGTCCTCACCGTGCTCGACCAGGCGTCCGCACGGGAACCCGACCGGACGCCATCCCTCCGGTCGGACCGGCCGGCTTGAGGGCGAGCCCGGCCGAGGCGCCGGCGCCCGGCTCAGACCGTGATGTCCAGCCGGGCGGCGACGGTGGTCAGGGCCTCGCCGAGCGGGAGGGCGACTCGGGTGGCCGCGTGCTGGTCGCCGCGGGTCGGGTCCTGGTTGACGATCAGTACGGGCTTCCCGGCGCGGGCCGCCTCGCGGACGAACCGGAGCCCGGACATCACCGTCAGCGAGGAGCCCAGGACCAGCAACGCGCCGGCCCCGGCCAGCAGTTCGCGGCAGTGCTCGACCCGCTGCGGCGGGACGGATTCGCCGAAGAACACCACGTCCGGTTTGAGGACGCCGCCGCAGCGCGTGCACGGCACGACGCGGAAGTCCCCGACCTGCTGGTCGGTCAGGTCGGCGTCGCCGTCCGGATTCATCGCGGCGGCCGTCGGCGCGAATCCCGGGTTTGCCTCCTCCAGCCGCCGGGCGAGTTCGGCGCGCGAGCCGGCGGCGCCGCAGGAGAGGCAGACGACCCGGGCCAGGCTGCCGTGGAGCTCCACCACGCCCTCGCTGCCCGCCGCCTGGTGCAGGCCGTCGACGTTCTGGGTGATCACCCCGGCGAGCAGCCCGTGCCGCCCGAACGCCGCCACGGCCCGGTGCCCGGCGTTCGGCCTGGCGCGGCCGAACGTACGCCAGCCGAGGTGGCTGCGCGCCCAGTACCGGCGGCGGGCCTGGGCGCCGGCGGTGAAGTCCTGGTAGGTCATCGGGGTGTGCCTGGTCAGGCTGCCGCCGTCGCCGCGGTAGGCGGGGATGCCCGACTCCGTGGAGATGCCGGCCCCGCTGAGCACCAGCACACCGCCGGCGGCGAGCGCGTCGGCGACGGGGGCCGGATCCGTGCTGCCGGGATGCGGGCTCCCGGTCGGGGTCCAGCTCAGAGTGGGGCGCATGCGCATGCTGCCAGCGTACGGAAGGGCCAGGCCATCGGCACGGCCCGGGCCGTGCCGGGCCGTGCCGAAACCGCCCGCCACCCGTTCTCGGAGCACCGGCACCGGCCGGACGGTCACCAGGAGGTACCCGTGCCACTGCCCAGCGGGGCGGGCCCTACCCCCGGATGCCGGGCATGCGCAGGGCGTCGGCGGCCACCGGGGACAGGACGGGGTCCCGCAGGTCCGCCGCCGGGATCCACACCGCCGCGTCCGTGGAACCGCCGGCCTCGGCGACCGGGGGCGTCCCGGTGTCCAGGTCGACGGCGTAGAACAGCGCGGTGAGGTGCCAGTGCACCCCGCGCCGCTGGACGGCGTACGTGCGCGCGTCGAGGAGCCGGGCCCCGAGGAGCCCGAGGCCCGTCTCCTCCCGGAGCTCGCGGGCCAGGGCCTCCACGGGCTGCTCTCCCGGATCGATCCCGCCGCCGGGCAGGTGCCACAGCCCCGGCGCGAAGAGCGGCGACGCGTCCGTCAGCCGCACCAGGAGGAGCCTGCCGCCCTCCACCGCGACGGCGTACGCCGAAACCCGGGTCCGTACCTCGGCGTCCACGCTACCCGCCCCTCCTCCACGTCGGATCCGCAGCCGGATCCAGAGGCGGGCACTCTAACCCCGGCACCCGCTCAGCGGGCCAGCGCGTACGCGGCCGGAGCGGCCTTGTAGGGGGCGAAGCCCGCGTTGTCCTTGCAGCCGAGCTGCTGCCAGGTCTTCTCGTTCGTCACCGGATCGGTGGCCGTCAGGCGGTACTTGCAGGCCCCCTTGATGAAGTTCCCCTGCACGCCGCCCGGGAAGTCGATCTCCTTGTTCCACAGGTACGGCGACTGGTAGTTGTTCACCTGCGCGGTGGCGTTGACGTCGATGCCGCCGGGCGCGTAGATCTCGTACACCCAGCCGGTCTTCTCCTCCCCGTACGTCGCGAACCGCTTGGCGACGCTCTGGTCGCAGCTGGTGCTGAGGTGGGCGCTGAGCTGGCCGCCCCCCTTCACGATGTACTCGGCCAGCGGGATGAGCCGGTCTCCGCGCGGGGTGAAGCCGGTCCTGAAGATCTCCTCGACGTTCTCCCTGGTGTCGCCCCGCCACAGGGTGTTGACGTCCTCACGCCACTGCCAGCGCTCGGCGGCGGCGGTGGCCGCGACGGTGCGGGCGATGTCCGGATTCGTCGTGGTGCGCCACCAGTCCCAGGCCCGGTACTCGACGACGGGACCGCACGGGGCGGTGCTGTCCCCGTCCGCGGCGGGCGCGGCCGCGGCGGCCGGCGTGACGGCGGCGGACAGGAGGAAGGTGGTGGCGGCGAGGCGCAGCGCGGCCTTCAGCATGGCGTGACGACCCATCAGTCGAACGGTCGGGGGGAATCACACCGTTTATAGACGCGCCCGGCACCCGCCGGACCGGCGCGGAGCGGTGATCCACCCGAGCGGGTGGATCAGTCGTACCGGGAAAAGGTTTCCCCCGGGCCGGAGCCCGCCCTTGACAACTGGTCAGGTACCTGACTGCAGTTGCACTGCGCCGCGTGCGATCGGCACATGACCCGGTCTGAGAGCGCTCGCGCCGGCCCGGGCGGCGGCCGTCGACGTCAAGTACCGCCCGGCGGCACAACCGGCAGCCGCCGTCGTGCGTCCTCCCTGGTGAGTCATCTCCGGCCGGCGGGTGCGGAGCAGAGCCGAACCTGGAGCACGTCATCACCACTTCCGTCCCCGACCTGCCCGATCCGACCGTGAGACCCCGCCGGAGGCGCGGGCTCGGCAGGGTGCTGCTGGGGGGCGTGGCGGGCGTGGTGCTGACCTCCGTGCTGATGACGGTCCTGTGGTGGCCGCGGAGCGAGGTCGTGTACCGCAGCAGCGCTCCGGCGGCCATCCCGTACGACGGTTTTTCGCCCTACTTCCTGACCCTGGTGCACCGGCACAGCCTGTCGGGGCGGGAGTCCTACCGGATGCTGGTGGGGCGTTCCTCCGGCGCCGAGGGCTACGGCCACTGGCTGGACGTCGACGCCTACCTGGCAGCGGAGGGCGTCGAGTCCACCACGTGGACGGAGTCCGGTGTGCGCGTGCGCTTCCCGGCCGGGCACGAGCTCTTCGTCCCCGCCGATGCCTTCACCGGCGGCCGGTGAGGCGGGGCGGCCGGTGAGGGGCGGCCGGTGAGCCGGGGCGGCCGGGCGCCGGCGAAATCGACGCGGAAGCGATGCGCCTTGCGGCCGGGCGGGATCCGGTCCAGGCTCGGGAGGGAGCGGCGCGGCCCGGACACCGCCGCCCGGGGATGGGAGCGAGCCCATGACGGCTGACCTGTGCCTGGTCACCGGCGCGACCGGCTACATCGGCGGCCGGCTGGTGCCCGAGCTGCTCGACGCCGGACACCGGGTCCGGGCGCTGGCCCGTTCCCCCGAACGGCTGCGCGACCACCCGTGGGCCGGGCGCGCCGAGGTGGTACGGGGCGATGTCACCGATGCCGACTCGCTGGACGCGGCCCTGCGCGGGGTGGCCGTCGCCTACTACCTGGTGCACGCGCTCGGCGGCGGCCCCGGGTTCGAGGAGCGTGACCGGGCGGCCGCCCGCCTCTTCGCGGAGCGGGCCCGGCTGGCCGGGGTGCGGCGCATCGTCTACCTCGGCGGTCTCACCCCGTCGGGCGTACCTCCGGAGCGGCTGTCGCCGCACCTGCGCTCCCGGGACGAGGTGGGCCGCATCCTGCTGGCCTCCGGCGTTCCCTGCACCGTGCTGCGGGCGGCCGTGGTCATCGGCTCGGGCTCCGCCTCGTTCGAGATGCTCCGCTACCTCACGGAACGGCTGCCCGTCATGCTCACGCCCAGCTGGGTGGGGACGCGGGTGCAGCCCATCGCGGTCCGGGACGTGCTCCGCTACCTCGTCGGCAGCGCCGGCATGCCGGCCGGGGTGAGCCGGTCCTTCGACATCGGCGGCCCCGACGTCCTCACGTACGAGGAGATGATGCACCGCTACGCGGCGGTCGCCGAGCTCCCCCAACGGCGCATCCTGCGCGTGCCCATGCTCAGCCCGGGGCTCTCCAGCCTCTGGATCGGCCTGGTCACCCCGGTCCCCCGGGCACTGGCCCGTCCGCTCGCCGAGTCCCTGCGGTACGAGGTGGTGTGCGAGGAGCACGACATCGCCCGCTGGGTGCCCGACCCGCCCGGCGCACCCCTGCCGTTCGACCGGGCGCTGGCCTTCGCCCTCCAGCGGGTCCGGGAGGCCCAGGTGACCACGCGGTGGTCCTCGGCCTCCCTGCCCGGCGCCCCGAGCGACCCCCTGCCCACCGACCCCGACTGGGCCGGCGGCAGCCTCTACACCGACCACCGCAGCACCGGGGTGGCCGCCCCGCCCGGGGCCCTGTGGCAGGTGGTCGAGGGCATCGGGGGCGAGCACGGCTGGTACTCCTTCCCGCTGGCGTGGGCCGTGCGCGGCTGGATGGACCGGCTCGTGGGCGGGGCCGGCATCCGCCGCGGCCGGCGCGACGCCAGCCGGCTGCGGGTGGGCGACGCGCTCGACTTCTGGCGGGTCGAGGAGATCGAACCGGGCCGGCTGCTGCGGCTGCGCGCCGAGATGCGGGTACCGGGCCTGGCGTGGCTGGAGATGTACGCCGAACCGGACCCGGAGGACGCGGGTCGCTCGTGCTACCGGCAGCGCGCCCTGTTCCATCCGCACGGCCTGCTGGGCCACCTGTACTGGTGGGCCGTGAGCCCCTTCCACGCGGCGGTCTTCGGCGGCATGGCCCGCAACATCGCGCACGCGGCCGAGGAAGCCGGTGCCGCCGTCCCCTCCCGGACGCCCGCCCCCGAAGTCTTCCCGGAGGGCCGCCGCTGAGGAACGAACGCTCGACTTGAACCCAACTGGCCTGCGACGATGCCCTCATGACGCAGATCATCAAGGGGGGCAATCTGCCCATGTCCGGTGAGCCCATGAGGGTCGCCGTAGTCCGTCGCGCGGCCGGGCCCGGTGTGCCCGAGATCGACCCGGCGGCACTGCTACTGGACGGCAGCGGGAAGGTGAGGGGCCGCAGCGACCTCGTCTTCTACAACCAGCGCGCGCACGCCACCAGCGCCGTGGCACTCCTGGGCAACGCCCGGAGCGAGGACGGGCGGACGGCGGACTGGCTGGAGATCGACCCCGGCCGGGTCGAGCCGGAGGTCGAGCGGATCGTCATCGCGGCCTCCTCCGAGGGCGCGACCTTCGGGGAGATTCCGGGGCTGTACCTGGAGGCGGTCAGCACGGCGACGGGCGAGAGGATGGTGGTGTACTCGGTCGACGACGACGACGCGGCGACCGAGACCGCCTACGTGCTGGGCGAGTTCTACCGCCGCGACGGGGGATGGAAGTTCCGCGCGGTCGGGCAGGGCTACGACTCCGGGCTTCCGGGGCTGGCCGAGGACTACGGGTTCACGGTGGAGGAGGAGGCGGAGGCGGAGGAGCCGGATGCCGGTCCGCCGCCCGCACCCGCACTGCCCGAGGCTCCGCCGCCCGCTCCGCCGCTCCCGACGACGGCGGCTCCCGCCGGGGCGGCGCCGCCCGAGACGGCCCCGGCTGAGACTGCTCCGGCCGAGACGGCTCCGGCCGCGGAAGTTCCCGCTCCGGTGGTGTCCGTCCCGTCCGAAGGCACGGGCGAGGGCGAGGGCGAGGCGGGCGCGACGGCCTCCCCCGCCGTACCCGCCGGTCTCCCGGTCTCCAAGTCCGGCGCCCCCCTGCTGGGCACCATCACCAGGCTGAACAACAGCCTTCGGACGGACTTCGGGCCGGACTTCCCCGTCTTCACCCAGGAGGGCAGGGGGGAGGAGATCGTCCGGGTGGAGACGGCCACGGCGGCCGGCTTCGCGGTGGTCGACCTGGTCCGCCTGGGGGACGGCCTCGTGGAGGTCAACGCCTTGAACCACCGCAACCGGGAGAAGACCCCGGCGGCGCTGCGCGGCTGGAACGAGGACTTCACCGGGCGCGGGATCGTGGACCACGAGGGGAACGGACCGCTGCGGCTGCGTGTGAAGGCGCGGGGCGAGTGGAAGATCACCGTCAGCCCGGTCTCGGTGCTGCGGGACGCCTCCGAGCGCGTCGAGGGCGTCGGCTCCGACGTCCTGGCCTACTCCGGGCCCGCCATCGACCTCGCCGTCAGGTACCGGAACAGCAAGGACGACGCCTGGTTCGAGCTGGAGTCCGTCCGGCGCAGCGCCTCGTACCGCCGCCTGCACAGCGGTGACAGGTGGCCGGGGCGGAGCACGGTGGCGCTGACGCGCGGGGCACGGCTGCTGGTCGTCCGGTACGACAGCGCCTGGTCCCTCACCCCGCGCGAGGTGACCCCCCACCCCAACCGGCGGGAGGGCGAGGTCCCGCCCTTCTGGCGGCGCCTGCGCTGACCTCGGGGGCGGGACGGCCGGACGGCCCCGCGGACCGCTCACCGCGCGGCCACCGGCGGCTCACCGGCCAGTGGGCGTGCGTCCGGCCATCTTGGAGTTGCGGTAGGAGTAGCCGAAGTAGATGACCAGGCCGATGAGGAACCAGGCCAGGAAGCGGAGCCACGTCTCCACGCGCAGGTAGGTGATGAGCCAGATCGAGGCGACGACGCCGATCGCGGGGGTGAGGGGCATGAACGGGGTGCGGAAGGTGCGCGGCAGCTCGGGGCGCTTGTAGCGGAGCACGATGACCGAGGTGCACACGACGGCGAAGGCGAGCAGGATCCCGATGTTGGTGAGTTCCGCCGCCTCGCCGATCGGCACGAAACCGGCGATGGCCGCCGAGGCGACGCCGACGATCCAGGTGACGCGGGTCGGGACGTGCCGGGTCGGGTGGGTCTTGGCGAACCAGTGGGGCAGCAGTCCGTCACGGCTCATGGAGAACCACACGCGGGTCACGCCGAGCATGAAGGTGAACATCACGGTGAGGATGCCGATGATCGCCCCGACGGCGATGACGTCGGCGACCACGGGCAGCCCGGCGGCCTTGAACGCGCTGGAGAAGCCGCTCTCCGGGTCGATCTCCGTGTACTTCTGCATGCCCGTCAGGACCAGGCAGGCGAGGACGTACAGCACCATGGCGATGGCGAGGGAGTAGATGATCGCCCGGGGCATGTGCCGCTGGGCGTCCTTGGACTCCTCCGCCGCCGTGCTCATGGCGTCGTAGCCGAAGACCGCGAAGAAGACGGTGGCGGCTCCGGTGAAGGCGCCGCCCACCCCGAAGGGGAAGAACGGCGTGTAGTTCTCGGACGTGATGTGGAAGAAGCCGACGACGACCACCAGCAGGACGACCAGCACCTTGAGGACGACGACGACCGTCTCGAAGCGAGCCGCGTTCTTGATGCCGAGGGTGAGCAGGTAGGCCGTGAACAGGCACAGGACGGCCGCGATGAGGTCGAAGCGGTGTCCTTCGCCCGTGCCGGGCGCGCCGAGCATCCAGGTGGGCAGGGCGGTGCCGGTCTCCTCCAGCAGGAAGTTGAAGTAGCCGGAGATGCCGATGGCGACGACGGCGACGATGGCCGTGTACTCCAGCAGCAGGTCCCAGCCGATCAGCCAGCCCGCCAGCTCGCCGAGGACGGCGTACCCGTAGGTGTAGGCGGAACCGGCCTTCGGGATCAGACCGGCGAACTCCGCGTAGGAGAAGGCCGCGGCGGCGCTGGCCACGCCGGCGATGAGGAAGGAGACCAGCACCGCCGGGCCCGCGACGCCGTTGGCGACGGTCCCGGCGAGCGTGAAGATGCCGGCGCCGATGATGCCGCCGACACCGATCGCGGTGAGCTGCCAGAGGCCGAGGGTGCGGGTGAGCTGCTCGCTGGGGGCGCCTTCGGGTTCTTCGATGTGCTCGATCGGTTTGCGGCGGAGTACGCCCTGACCTGACCACAAGCCGGCCATGCTCCGTTCCTTTCGCCGGGGGTGACGAGCGCACATCATCGCGGAAGCGCCGCCGTTGTGGAATGAGGCGCTCCGCCGACTGGTGCGCCTCTGGCCCGAACCGGCCGCCACCCCCTTCGGGCGACACCCCCTTCGGGCGACACCCCCTTCGGAGAACCCCCGCGAGGCCGCCGCCCCCCGGCGCGGGGGCCGCCCCGGCCGGAATCCGTTCCGGGACCGGCGGGGCGGCGTGCGTGCGGGCCGGGGTTCACCTGCCGTGGGGAGTTCCTCCCCCGTCGCACATGGCCTCGTCGTAGAGCTCCGCGAGGGCGTCGTCGACGGGGTGGGGCTGGGGGTTCCCGGAGGCGTCCAGGGCGTTCCACCGCTGGAGGTTGACGGCCACCGACAGCTGGCGCCCGCCGTCCTCCCGGGTGAGGGAGAGGGTTCCGGCGCCCCAGACCGTGCCGTCGTGGCCCCAGAAGGTGCCGCACCCCGGGACGGTGACCTTGTGGAGGCCGAGGCCGTACTGGATCGTCGAACCGTCCAGGGCGCGGACCGGGATGGTGCGCCGCATCTGTTCGAGGGAGGAGCGGCTGACGATCCGGCCGTCGAGGAGCTTGGCGTAGAAGCGGTTGAGGTCCTCCATCGTCGAGACCAGGGCCGCGCCGGTGCCGGTCCAGGACATGTCGTAGACGCTGTAGTCGCGGGGCGGTTCGAGCATGCCGTACGCGGCCTCGTACATGCGGGGGTGCGGGCCGTCGATGCGGGGGCCGGACGGGAAGCCGGTGTGGCGCAGGCCGGCCCGCCGGATGACGTTGCGGGTGATGTACTGCTCGGCCGGGGTGCCGGTGACCCGCTCCAGGAGCCGGCCCAGGAGGAGGTAGTTGGTGTTGGAGTACACGCCGACCGGGCCGCCGGGTTCCCCGGTGGGCGGTGCCGCGAGCCCCAGTTCGATCAGTTCGGCCGGGCGGAACCGCCGGAACCGGTTGTCTTCGATGCTCTGGGGCGAGTTGACCTGGAGGGAGGGGAAGGCGTAGGGGATGTAGTCGGGGAGGCCGCTGGTGTGGTTGAGCAGCATCCGGACCGTGATCTTCCTGCCGCGCTCCCCCGGGACGAGGTCGGGGAGGTAGTCGCCGACCGGGGCGTCGAGACGGATCCGGCCGCGCTCGGTCTGCTGGAGGACGGCGGCGGCGGTGAAGGTCTTGGTGACGCTGCCGACGCGCTGGCGCATGTCCGGGGTGACGGGGCGTCCGGTCGTGAGGTCGGCGACCCCTGAGGCGCCGCGCCAGGTCCGGCCGGCGGCGCGCACCTCTCCGTACACCCCGGGGATTCCCGCCCGGTGGACGGCGTCCATGGCCGTCTGGAGCCCGGCGGGGGTGACGGGAGCGGGGGCGGTCGCGGGGGCGGCCACCGCGGGGCCCGCGGCGGTGGCGAGTGCGGCCGCGCCGGCGCAGAGGGCGAGGCGGATCCTCGGGCGGGTGGTGGTCGGGCGGGACGTCTGCCGGTTCGTCTGCCGGGTCGTCACGATGGGTTCCCTTCGGGGTGGTGGGCGGGTCAGCGGGCGAGGGCGCGGCGCAGGACGGCGCCGAGTTCGGCGTTCTGGCGCTGGGAGACCTCGGCGGACAGCAGCGCCTGGGAGCCGTGGAAGGTGCCGGGCCACTGGTGGATCTCGACGGGGACGCCCGCCCGGAGCAGGCGCAGGCCGTACTCCAGGCCCTCGTCGCGGTTCGGGTCGAACTCGGCGGTGGAGAGGTACGCCGGGGGCAGGCCGGAGAGGTCGCCGGCCCGGGCCGGGGCGGCGTACGGGGTGGCGGGGCGCCCGCCCAGGTAGTGCCGCCAGCCCGCGGTGGCCTTGTCGCGGTGGAACCAGGGCGTGTCGGTGAAGTTGCGCGCCGACCAGCTGTCCTGGCGGTCGTCGAGTCCCGGCTGGTTGAGCAGCTGGAACCGGATCGGGGGGCCCTGCTCGTCGCGGGCCCGCAGCGTCACCGCCGCGGCGAGGTTGGCGCCCGCGCTGTGGCCTCCGACGGCGATGCGGCCGGGGTCGATGCCGAGGTCGGCGGCGTGCCGGGCCGTCCAGGCCAGTACGGCGTACGCGTCGTCCAGGGCGGCGGGAAAGGGGTGTTCGGGGGCGAGCCGGTAGCCCACGGAGATCACCATCGCGCCCGAGCCGGCGGCGATCCGGGCGGCCCACGGGTGTTCCGTGTCCAGGTCCCCCATGAGGAATCCGCCGCCGTGCATCCACACGACGGCTCCCACGGCTCCGTGCGGGCGGTAGATCCGTACGGGGACGTCGGGGCCGGCGGGGCCGGCGGGGCCGGCGGGGACCGTGCGGTCCTCGACCACCATGTCCGCGGTGTCGGGTGCGGGTACCGCGGAGGCCAGCGCGGCGAAGGCCTCGCGTGCGGCGACCGGGTCGCCGAGGTCGGTCCGGGGGAAGAACGGGACGAAGGCTTCGAGTTCGGGGTCCATGGCGAACATCCTCACGGGCCCGGCGGGGCCGGGTCCTCCGCCGTCCGTCGGGGATCGCGGCCCGATCACGCGCCGTTCGGCGGCCCCGCTCCGCCGGGCCGCCCTCTTATGCTTCTGCCATGGAGGCACTGGCCGTTCGGCTGTCGGGGCTCGATCCGTACGTCGACGGGGCGCTCCGCATCGTCGCGTTCTACGACACGCTGATGCGCCGACGGGTGGACCTCGCGGCGCTGGCGCGGGCTTCGGCGGGTCTGGCCGAGTGCGTGGCCGGCATCCGGCTGCACGGGACGGGGCGGGTGATCCGCGTCGCGCCCGACGGCGGCGAGACGCCGGGGGCGGCGGTGCCCGCGTCCGGCACGGTGGCGGTCGTCCTCGACGAGGAGGAGATCGGCACCGTGTGGCTGGAGCGGCCGGGGACCTCCGGACGGCTGGACGAGGTGCTGCTGGAGCGGCTCGCCATCGCCGTCGCGGCCGCCGTCGAACGGTACGGGCCGGCCCGTACGACCATGGCGGACCCCGCCCTCGTCGAGCTGGTGATCAGTGCCGACGGCGACGAGGCGGCCCGGGCCCGGGCGTTGCGGCTGCTGGGCTTCCCCGCCGGACCACCGGTGCGGGTCGCCGCCGTACGGTCGCGGGGGCTGCCGCTCGACCGGGTGGGAGGGCTCGTCTGTCCCGGCGGGCCGGTCAGGGGGGCGGTCCTGGGCGGGGTCGGGGTGATCCTGGCCGGCTCCGTGGACCCGGAGCGGTTCCCGGAGGGCGTGCGCGCGGGCATCGGCGCCGCCGTGCGGCCCGATCTGGCGTGGCGGGAGGCCCGTACCGCGCTGCGGTTCGCGACCCCGCGCGAACCCGTCGTCCGCTACGCCGGGCTGGGCGCGCTGGCGTTGCTGGCGGAGGTGCCCGAGGAGGTCCTGCGCGCCAATCCCGATGTGGCGGCGCTCGCCGGCGTGGCCGCCAGTGCGGAGGACCTGGAGACGCTGGACGCCTACTGCGCCACGGGGTCGCTGCGCCGGGCGGCCGAGCTGCTCCACCTGCACCACAGCAGCGTGGCCCGCCGGGTGGAGCAGCTGGGCAGGGCCCTGGACCTCGACCTCACCGGGCAGGCGGGGCTGACCCGGGCCGGGCTCGCCCTCGCCGCGTGGCGGCTGCTCGGGGGCTGAGGTCTGGGTAGGGCGTCCTCGCGGGTCTGAGTAGGACGACTCAGGTGGGCGGGCGCCGTGTTGACGACGCTGGAGGCAGGCCGTCGTTGTCCACTCGGTCGCCCCAGTCGCCGTCACGAACGGGAAAAGAACGCCATGCTCAGCCGCCTCGCCCAGCTCCTGGTCCCCGCCTTCGGACGCGTCGGCGTCACCACCGCGCCCGGCGCCCACGTGCCGCCCGGCAGCGTCATCGTCGCCAACCACACCTCCCTCGCCGATCCCGCCGTGGTCCTCGCCGCCCTGCGGCACTGCGGTGTCGAGCCCGTCGTCATGGCCGCGGCCGGTCTGTGGCGCGCCCCGGTCCTGGGGCGCCTGCTCGTCCGCGAGGGCCACATCCCCGTCCGCCGGGGGGACCGGCGGGCCGCCGAGGCCCTCGACCACGCCGAGTCGGCACTGGCGGCGGGGCGTTCGGTGCTCATGTACGCCGAGGGCGGCATCCCCGCCCGCCGCGACGCCGCCGAGGCCGCGCCCCTGGCCTTCCGCAGCGGGCTCGCCCGGCTCGTCACGCGCACCGGGGCGCCCGTCGTCCCGGTGGGGCAGGCCGGGGCCCGGCGCATCACCTCCGGCGGTGCGGCCAAGCAGGTCGCCGGCCTCGTCACCGCCCCGCTGCGGCGGCCGCGGCTGCACGTACACGTGGGCCGGCCGGTGGAGTTGACCGGGAACACCGCCGCCCGCACCCTCCAGGCGCACGCCGCGGTGACCGACGCGTGGCGGACGGCGGCCGGGCGGCTGCGCGAGCCCGCGGCGTACCTCCGGGACGCCGCGTGACGGGGGTGGATTCGAGCCAATTCCGGTGATCCGGCCGTACGGAGCCGCGCGATCGGTAGCGTCCCGATACGGAAGATCCGTGCCGCGCCCGGCACACGACACCACCGGAGGACAGCCATGGCGAACGTGGAAGTGTCACTGAAGGAAGCGATGACCTCGATCGAGGGGGCCCTGGGAGTGGCGCTGGTGGACTACGCCAGCGGCATGGCCCTGGGCACGCTCGGCGGCGGCAAGGACCTGGACCTGATGGTGGCGGCGGCGGGGAACACCGACGTCATCCGGGCCAAGCTGCGCACGATGGAGATGCTCGGGATCCAGGACGAGATCGAGGACGTGCTGATCACGCTCGGCAGCCAGTACCACCTGATCCGGATCCGGCGGAACCGCTCCGGCGGCGGTCTGTTCCTCTACCTGGTGCTGGACCGGGGCCGGTCGAACCTGGCGATGGCCCGCCACCAGCTGAGCCGCATCGAACACGATCTGGAGGTCTAGTTCCGGTGTCCGTCGGGCCCACGCATGCCCATGAGTTGAAGAAGTCTTCAACTCGGAACATGTGAAACCGGTCAACATCGGTTCCGCGTGGGCCGGCAGGACGCGACGATGGTCGGGGCGGTGATCCCTTGATCCCTCGGCCCCGTGGTCCCCGTCCGAGCCGGAGTCCGTGCGAAGAGGAACAGGAGCGTCGTGGGCATGCAGGTCCCGCTGTACCAGGCCAAGGCCGAGTTCTTCCGGATGCTCGGCCACCCGGTCCGCATCCGTGTGCTGGAGCTCCTCCAGGACGGCCCGATGCCCGTGCGGGACCTGCTGGCGGAGATCGACGTCGAGGCGTCCAACCTGTCGCAGCAGCTGGGCGTCCTGCGGCGCTCGGGCATCGTCGTCTCCACCCGCGAGGGCTCGACCGTCACCTACGCCCTCGCCGGCGGCGACGTCGCCGAACTCCTGCGCGCCGCGCGCCGGATCCTCACGGAGATGCTGGCGGGCCGCAACGCCCTGATCGCCGAGCTGAACGAGTCCGACCCCGCGGCGGTCCGCACCTAGTGTCCTGAGTCGGAGATTCGTCGTTGGTCTGGTGTGAGTCGTCCTGGACCGAAGATCCCGCCGGTGGCGCTGTCCGATGCCGAGCGGGCGATGTTGCAGTCATGGGTGCGCCGTCGTTCGAGTGCCCAGTCGCTGGCACTGCGATCACGGATCGTCCTGGAGAGTGCGGACGGTCACGCGATCGCGGAGGTCGCCCGGCGGCTGGGCATCACTACCGACACCGTTCGGGCCTGGCGACGGCGCTTCCTGGAACGCAGGCTGGACGGCCTGTGCGACGAACCGCGGCCCGGCGTTCCCCGGAAGATCACCGACGCCTGGAACGTGTCATCGTCAAGACGCTGGAGGAGACACCGAAGGACGCCACGCACTGGTCGACTCGGTCAATGGCCGCGGCGACCGGGATGCCGCAGTCAGCGATCTACCGGATCTGGCGGGCTTTCGCCCTCCAGCCTCACCGGGCGGAGACGTTCAAGCTGTCGAAGGATCCGCTGTTCATCGACAGGGTCCGTGACGTGGTGGGCTTGTGTCTCGATCCGCCGGAGCGGGCTTTGGTGCTTTGTGTGGACGAGAAGTCGCAGATCCAGGCCCTGGACCGGTCTCAGCCGGTACTGCCGATGATGCCCGGGGTGCCCGAGCGCCGCAGTCACGATTACGTGCGCGCGGGCACCACCACCCTCTTCACCGCCCTGGACACCACGACCGGGAAGGTCATCGGTTCGATCCACCGCCGTCACCGTGCGGTGGAGTTCAAGAAGTTCCTGGTCAAGCTCGACAAGGAAGTGCCGGCAGATCTCGATCAACCCCGTCCATTCGTCTGGACGAAGACAGCCGACGAGATCCTCGACAAAGTCGCTGCCTATTGCCGACGAATCTCTGGTTCGGATCGCTAGCTCACTGCGGGTTCCTTGTCCGGTTAGCGAAGCGATTCAGGCCGGGCGATGAAGCGGGTGAGCTCCTCGGCGGCGCCGCGGGGCAGGCTGGCCACCGCTGCGTCCGGCAAGGCCGTGATCACGGTACGCAACCGGGTCCCGAGGTCCGGGAACAGGGCCCAGGCCGAAGCCGGGACGTTCACAGCAGCAAGCAACAAGTCACCCTCGTAGAAATAGGCGTCAAGCATCGGCTCATCAAGCAGCAAGCGCACTGCGAGCGGAAGCACGTAGGAGAGGGCCACCTGCTGGGAGATGAGGGTGCGTAGATCCGCCGACCCGAGTTCGCCGAGCGGAACCTGCCGCAGCTCATGCACCTTGCGTATCAAACGGGTCGCGTCAGAGCCAGGAGGCGCCCAGCGAGGCGGGTCCAGCTCATCGAGCGTGCGGTCGAGGTGCAGCAGACGGTCCATAGGGTTCATTGTCGCTGGAACAGGAAGGGAATCTCTGACTCAGGACACTAGAGGGTGTCCGCCGGATCATGGCCGGGCCCGGGCCGCCTGGCACCGCGGCTTACCGCGTTGTCGTCGGTCGCGGGCCGTCGCACCGGTCGTGCACCGCCTCCCCGCTCCCTTCCGCACCGTGCTCCCGCCGCCGCCCGCTCGCCGGGCCGGGGGCCCGCAGGGTTCCTATGCTCGTAGGAGGACGGCCATCGGCACCGTACGGACGAGGGAGGCGGGTGGCATGACCGGAACGGCGGACGACCGCGAGGCCGACCGGGCGCTCAAGGCGAAGCACCGGACGATGTGGGCCCTCGGCGACTACCCGGCGGTCGCCACGCAGGTCGTGGCGGGCCTCGGCCCCGCGCTCGTGGAGGCCTGCGCGGTCAAGGCCGGGGACCGGGTCCTGGACGTCGCCGCCGGGTCGGGGAACGCCTCGATCCCGGCCGCCCTGGCGGGCGCCGACGTGGTGGCCTCCGACCTCACGCCGGAGCTGCTGGCCGTGGGGCGCAAGGAGGCCGAGGCGCGCGGCGCGGTGCTGAGCTGGCAGGAGGCGGACGCCGAGGCGCTGCCGTTCGAGGACGGCACCTTCGACACGGTGATGTCCTGCGTCGGGGTCATGTTCGCCCCGCACCACCAGAGCGCCGCCGACGAACTGGTCCGGGTCTGCCGGCCCGGCGGCACGATCGGGCTGCTCAGCTGGACCCCCGAGGGGTTCATCGGGCAGATGTTCGCCACCATGAAGCCGTACGCGCCGCCGCCTCCGCCGGGGGCCCAGCCGCCGCCGCTGTGGGGGCGGGAGGAGCACGTACGGACGCTGCTCGGCGACCGCGTCACCGGTACCGAGGCACGCCGCCGGTCCCTCCGCGTGGACGCGTTCCGCGAGCCGGAGGATTTCCGCGAGTTCTTCAAGGGCGCCTACGGGCCGACGATCGCCGTCTACCGGAGCATCGCCGACGACCCCGGGCGGACCGCCGCCCTGGACGAGGCCCTCGCCGGCCTGGCGGCCGGCGCGCTGCGGGACGGCGTCATGGAGTGGGAGTACCTGCTGCTCACCGCCCGCCGCGGCGACCGGGCGGGCTGACCTCGGACGGTCCCCCGGGGCGCGCCGCCGACCGGCCCAATGGCGGCGTCGCGGCGGCCGGCGGGCGATCGTGGAGGGCCGGGCCGGTACGGGACCTGCCGGCGGAAGGAGTCTCGGTGGCAGTGGTATCCGAAGAGTCGGCCGGGCGGTACGGCGAGGCGCTCTTCCGGCCCGAGCACCCGGGGGAGGGCGAGCGCATCGACCATGCCGCGGTCGTCTACGACCCGGTCACGCGGGAGCGGCTGCGCGCGCTCGGCGTCGGTCCCGGCTGGCGCTGCCTGGAGGTCGGCGCCGGTACGGGCACCGTGGCCCGCTGGCTCGCCGAGGAGGCCGGTGCCGAGGAGGTCGTCGCCCTGGACCGTGACACCAGCCGGCTGGAGCCGCTCGCGGGGCCCCGGCTGCGGGTGGTGGCCGGTGACGTGCACGAGCTCGACGCCCACGCGGAGCCGGGCGGGTTCGACCTCGTCCACGCGCGGTTCGTGCTCATGCACCTCCCCGAGCGCCGGGCCCTGGTCGACCGGCTCGCCAAACGCCTCAGGCCCGGCGGGTACCTCGTCCTCAGCGACGCGGTGGACGTCCCCGACCCCGGTGACACGCACTCCGCGTACCGCCGCACGATGGACACGATGTGGCGGACGCTCGCCGAGACCATCGGCACCGACATCGCGGCCGTACGCGCCTACCCGCACATCCTGCGCACCGCCGGTCTGGCCGGGGTCGCGGCGGAGCTGGTCTGCCCGCCGCTGACCCCGGGCGCCCCGCTCGCCGCCTTCTGGCGGGAGACCTGGCAGCGGATGCGGACGGACCTGGTCGCTCCGGGCCGGCTCGAACCGGCGGTCTTCGACGAGGCGCTCGCCTACCTCGACGCGCCGGGCCTGGCGGAGATCGGGCCGGGGATGCTCACGGTGTGGGGCCGCCGCCTGCCCCCGGGCTGACCGGTCTCTCCCTCCCCGCGCCGGGCGGCCCGTCCCCGGTCCTTCAGTGCGCGGTCCAGGTGAACTTGCCGCCCCCGACCCACCGGACCTCGTCCAGGTCGTCGAGGTTGTGGATGGTGATGCCCGCCTCCGCGGCGACCAGCAGGACGTCCGTCATCGACGTGGCCCGGCCGACGAACTCGCCGTCGAGCTCGACGATCCGGAAGGGCGGGGTGCCGGGCTGGACGCCCAGGACCGTGATGCGTGCCGGGGAGAGGTGCGGTGTGAAGCCTTCGGTCATGGGGAGACGGTTGCACGCCGTGACCGGTGAGGGGCGCGGCGACACGGCCCGGGGGGCCGATCGGCGGCGTACGGGCGAGCGGCCGCCCGGCGGGCGGGAGCCGGCCGGTGCGGGACGGGCGGGACGGGTCAGAAGTGGTCGGGGCGGGCCGGGGTGGTCGGGGCGGGCCGGGGTGGTCGGGGCAGGCCGGGGTGCTCAGGGCCGGCCGTGGGTGCTCAGGGCCGGCCGTGGGCGGTCAGACCCGCTGCCAGGCGGCGGCCGCCCAGGAGAACAGGCCGAACAGGACCAGCCCCGCCGCCACCACGACCAGCAGCCACGGGCCGGCCGGGGTCTCGGCGAAGGTGCGCAGGGTGTCGTCCACGCCCTTGGCCTTGTCGGGGTCGTACTCCAGCGCCGCGTAGAGCGCGCACCCGCCCGCGGCCGCGAACAGGGCGCCGCGGGCGAGGCCGCCGGACACCCCCAGCACCTCGACGGCGCCGGTCAGCCACGCGGGCCGCGCGGGCGGATCCAGTTGCTCGCGGAAGGTGCGCCGCGCCGCGTTCACCGCGATCACGAGGCCGCCGACGGCCACCCCGAGTCCGGCGAGGCCGACGATCCAGCGGCCGGCGGGCAGTTCCATGAGGGCCGCGGTGGCGTCGCGCGACTGCTCGTCGCCGGACTTCCCGCCCCCCTGTCCGGCCGCGAAGGCGATGACGGACGCGGCGACCACCGCGTAGAACACCGCCCTGGCGGCCGCGGCCACGCGTTTGCCCGCCTTGCGCCCGTCGGGTCCGGCGCCCCCGAAGACGGCCTCCGAGAGCCGCCACAGGGTCATGGCGACGAGTCCGGCCCCGACGGCCCAGATCAGGAGCCTGCCCAGCGGCCCGCCCGCCAGTCCGGCGAGGGCGCCCTGCCGGTCCGCCTGCTGCCCCGGGTCCTCGCCGAAGGCGATGCGCAGGGCGATCGCCCCGACCAGGACGTACAGCACCCCGCGCGTGGCGAGTCCCGCCCGGGCCGCGGCCACGACCCCGGTGCGCGGGGCGCCCGCCTCGACCGGGCTTCGCTCAGAAGCCGTCTGCATGATCACCTCTCCGGTCCGGAGCGCCGGCGCGCTCCCCGGGGGCGTCTGCCCCGTCCCGCGCGGTTGTCCCAGGCGCGTCGGGGGCGTCACGTTCCGTGGAGGGGTGTTCCACGGCCGGTGCGGGTCAGCGGGTCAGCGGCCCAGCGCTCCGCGCAGGGTGATCCCGTACCGGGTGCGCAGGCGGTACACCTCCCAGACCGAGAGCGCGGTCACGGAGAGCGGGCCGCCGAAGAGGAAGGTGTAGAGCACCTCCGGCGGGGCGGCGACGTCCGGGCCGTTGAAGAGCTGGAAGGCGAAGAGCGACCACACCAGCAGGGGCGAGAGCAGCGCCGGGAGCAGCTGGTGGACGTCCGAGGCGCGGAAGCAGGAGGCCACGCAGACGTAGGCCGCGAGAACCGTGTACGGGACCGAGACGATCAGGACGGCGAGGGAGAGCAGCCAGCCGACGAGGAGGGTGATGAAGCTGAACAGGGAGCAGAGGATGCCGCGGCCGAAGATTCCGGAGTAGAAGTCCGTCAGGTCCACTCCGTCGACCAGGTCGCCCTTGACGGTCGTGAGGGAGAGCCAGAACAGCGCGGGGCCCAGGGCGAGCCCCAGCATGCACACCAGCGGTCCCAGCAGCCGGCGGGCGAAGGTGCGGCGCCGGTCCGGGGTGCCGGCTATGAGGAAGGCGGTGATGCCGAGGATGCTCCCCACCAGCAGGATGGCGCAGGCGATGCCGAGTTCGAAGAGTTTGCCGAGGACGAACTCCTCGCGCCCCGAAGTCAGCGGGTAGGCCACGACGAGCCATACGGCGGCGACCATGCCGAGGAGGGTCCGCCCGACCTGCATCCCGCTGATGAGCCGGTCGTCCGGGCGTTCGTCCAGTCCCGGCGCGTGGGCGCCCATGCAGGTGTTGAAGAACGCGTTCACCGTGGCGAGGGGTCCCGCCGCTTCGTCGTCCGCCTGCGGTCTGACCGTGCTCACGTGCTGCTCCCCCGGGTCCTGCGTGTGCTCCGCGCGGCGGATGTGCCCGGCCGCGAACGTCGAACACCCTAGCGGATCTTGAGCGGTTGGCCGTCCACGGGATCCCGGGGCCGCCAACCGTCCGTTCCGCACCGCCGTGCCCGTGGCACCGGCGGCCCTGACCCTCACGGCCTGCGGCCCCGGAGGGGAGAAGGCCCGCTGACGGGCGCGTGGAGCCCCGTCATGTGCCGCCGGTGTCGGCCGGGGTCTGCGTCCTGGCCAGCGCCAGCACCCCGGCGCAGATCAGGGCCAGGCCGAGGAACTGCGGGAGCAGCCACCACCGGGCCCGCAGGTGCTCCTCGTACAGCAGCACGCCCAGCGCGATGCTCACCCCGGCGTCGCCGAGGGTCAGCGCGGGCTGTGAGGCGACCAGCGGTCCGCCCTGCATGGCGTGTTCGAGCAGCAGCAGTGCGCAGATGCCGCTGGCGCCGAAGGCGTACGTCTCCCAGGCCGTCAGGAACGCTCCGACGCCGCCGTCCTGGAACACGTGGACGGCGGATTTCATCAGGGCCGCGGTCAGCGCGTAGCAGACGGCGGTGGCCGCGCCGAGGCATCCGGCGCGCATCCGGCCGGGCGGGTGCCGCAGTCCGGCCACGGCCAGGGCGGCGACGGCCGCCGCGCACGCCGCGAGCGCCAGGACCCAGCGGTCGAACGGCACGTCCGTGCGGTTACCGGTCGGCGCGGCGGCGACCAGCACCACCCCGAGTCCGGCGACGACCCCGGCGACGGCGAGCCAGAGCGCGCCCGGCAGCGGGCTGCGGGCCAGCAGCGAGGCGATCAGCAGCGCGAGCGGCAGCTCCAGCACGAAGAGGGGCTGTACGAGGGCCAGCGCGCCCGTGGCCAGCGCGAGGGCCTGTCCGACGCCGGCCGCGATCACCGCGAGGATCCCGCCGAGCCATACGGGACGCCGGAGCAGGTCGAGGACGAGCCCGAACCGGAATCCGTCGCTCTGCGGCACGGTGAGCGACGCACGCCGCTGGAGGACCGTGGCGAGCGCGTTGCTGAACGCCGCGAACAGCGCGAAGAGGACCGGCAGGAGGAAGCCCATGCCCCGATCCTCACCGCACTCGCCGCCGCCCGCCGCGTCGGCGCACCGGGAACTCCCGATTGCCGGTTCACCGGCCGGCCCCGGAGCGACACCGCGCGCCGGCCGCGTTCTCCGGCGCACCGTCCGGTACGCGGAAGGCCCCGGTCTCCGTGAGGAGACCGGGGCCTTCGGTCGAGCGCTGGGCAGGCCTTGCACCTGCATTCCCCCACGGGAAGTGGGGTGTCTTTCCTTGGACCACCAACGCGGGTCCCGTCCCCCGCGTTTCGCGGCGGCGAGCTCGAGATCAACTATACGGCACGCGGAGCACCGGTACGCACGGCCGGTAGCGTGGCCGCATGAAGATCATCGACCTGGAGCCGGGCGACCCCCGGCTCAGCGACGACCTGCTGCCGGTGCTGCGCGAGCTGCGGCCGCACCTCACCGAGCAGTCCTTCCGCGAGGTCTACGAGGAGGGCCACGGGCAGGGGCTGCGCTTCACCGCCGCCTATGACGCGGACGGGGTGTGCGTCGGCGCGGCCGGCTGGCGGGTGATCGCCAACACCAGTTCCCTCCGCAAGCTGTACGTGGACGACCTCGTCACCGCCGCACGCGCCCGGTCCGGCGGGGTGGGGCACGCCGTCCTCGCGTACCTGGAGGCCAAGGCCCGGGAGGCCGGCTGCGGCCTCCTGGACCTCGACTCCGGGACCCAGCGCCTGGAGGCCCACCGGTTCTACTTCCGCGAGCGGATGTCCGTCGGCGCGTTCCACTTCGACAAGCCGCTGGACGGCGAGGGCCTCCCGGCGCCGGAGTAGGCCGCCGGAGGCCAGGTCAGCCGGTGCGGACGAGTCCGAGGACCTTGGCGCCCAGTTCCAGGGCCTCGTCGGTTTCGCGGACGCACTGCTGGAGGTCGATGAAGCAGCCGTCGGCCCCCGTCTCCCCGATGCCGGTGAGCACCGCCGCGATCTCCTCGTACGAGGTGCCGGGCTTGGGGTTGTAGCGGATGTCGCGGCGCAGGGCGCCGGGGTCGCGCCCGGCCTCCTCGGCGGCCTGCCGGGCGACGGCCCAGAGGCGGGTGAGCGCCTCGGGCGGCAGCACCGCGCCGGCCCAGCCGTCGGCCCGGCGGCCCACCCGGCGCATGGCGGCGGGCGAGAAGCCTCCCAAGTAGAGCCTGGGACGCGGCTGTTGGGCGGGGCGCAGGCCGAAGTGGGCGCGCGGGACGCGCCAGTGGCGGCCCTCGTGCCCGAACTCCTCCTGCGTCCAGATGCCCTGGAGGATGTCGAGGATCTCGTCGAGGCGTTCGCCCCGCCTTCCGAAGTCGGCGTTGACCGCGGTGTATTCGTCACGGAGCCAGCCGATGCCGAAGCCCACGTCGAGGCGGCCTCCGGACACCAGGTCGAGCGAGGTGAGGCTGCGGGCCAGCAACAGGGGCGGGTACCAGGGCGCGTTGAGGGTGCTGGTACCGAGCCGGACCCGGCTGGTGGCGGTGGCGGCGACGGTCAGGACGGTGAGCGGGTCGAGGAAGGTCCGGTACTCCGGAGGGTAGGGGTTCTCGGGCGTGTGGCCGGGGTAGATGTCGCTCGGCTCGACCGGGGTCAGCGAGCGGTCGCCGACCCGGAGCGAGTCGAAGCCGGCGTCCTCCGCGTCGCGTGCGAAGCCGGCGATCCGGGCGGGCCGCGCGTGCGTGCCGTACTGGGGCAGTGCGATGCCTATCTCCATGGGCCCATCGTGGACGCCCGGTGGCCTCGCGGCCGAAGGGTGCCACGCGTGACACGTGACACAACGGCCTTGTCCCGCAGTCCCGCCGCGGCTCCCGCGGACCCCGCGCTGCCGGCGCCGGTCACCCTGGGCGCCGTAACACGCCGTTGGTCAGGTGAATGCCGGGCAGGAGACCCGTACAAGCGGTGTGATCCTGCTTCGACGTTCCGTCATCGACCTTGGAGTGACATGCGTATTCGAACTGCGATCGCCGCCACCGTCCTGGCCGCGGCCGGCATCCTCGGCGCCGGCGGCTCGGCCCTCGCCGACGCCAACGCCGAGGGCCTGGCCATCGGCTCCCCGGGCGTGCTGTCCGGCAATGTCGTCCAGGTGCCGGTCCACATCCCGATCAACGTGTGCGGCAACAGCATCAACGTCATCGGCCTGGTCAACCCGGCCGCCGGCAACGTCTGCGTCAACACCTGATCCCGGCGCGGCCCCGGCCGCGCTCCCATGGGTCCCGCCCGGTGGGCACTGCCCCCGGGCGGGACCGCCGTCACGTGCGGGCCGCACCCCCGGGCAGGTCCCCGGGTCCGGCGGGATACCGTGTTCCTCCAGTTCAGAAGGGGGAACAGTGATGTCGCACGACGCGGGGTGGGGACCCCACCCGGGACAGGCCGGACCGCAGTGGGGAGGCGGCGGCTGGTTCCCGCCGGCCCCTCCCCAGCCGGGGGTCATCCCCCTGCGCCCGCTCGGTGTGGGCGAGATACTCGGCGCCTCCTTCTCGGCGTTCCGCCGGTACTGGAAGCCGCTGGTCGGCGTGATGCTCGTGGTGCAGACCGCAGGACTCCTGCTCGTGGCCGCGGCGGTCGCCATCGCCGTCCTCGCCGTGGGCAGCGGCTTCTCCGGGGCCTTCGACCTCGACCGGGACACGACCGACGGTTCGGACGTGGCCGCCGCGTTCCTGACTCTCGTGCCCGGTGGTGTGGTCCTGCTGCTCGTGATGCTGGTGGGCACGGCGGCGATCGCGGCCCTGTGTCCGGCGGTGGCACAGGAGGCCGTGCTCGGCCGGTCCGCCACGTTCCGCACCATGTGGCGGCGCAGCTGGTCCCGGCTCCCCTCGGTGCTCGGCGCCGTTTCGCTCATCGGGCTGATCACGGGCGGCCCGGTCGTCCTGATCTACGCGGTCGGATTCCCGCTCGTCATCATGGGCTCGGACGACTCCGGCCTCCCGGCGGGCCTGTTCCTGCTGATCGCGGCCGTCCTGGCCTGGATGCCCGTGGCCGCCTGGCTCGCGACGCGGTTCGCCCTCGCGCCCGCCGCTGCGGTGTTCGAGGGGCTCCGCCCGGTCGCCGCGCTGCGGCGCTCGGCCCAGCTGGTGTCCGGGAGCTGGTGGCGCGTGTTCGGCGTCACCCTGCTCACGTACCTCGTGGGGATGATCGGCGGTTACGCCATCCAGCTGCCGTTCGGCTTCGTCGGCATGCTCGCGCTCTTCCCGGCCGCGCTGGCAGCGGGCGCGAACGACGGGGTGACGGGTACGCTCATCCTCGGCATCACCGTGTACCTGCTCTGCCTGCTGCTCGGCATCGTGGTCAGCACGCTGTTCCAGCTGGGCTACCCGCAGCTGGCGGTCTCGCTGCTGTACGTGGACCAGCGCATGCGCAAGGAGAACCTGGCGCCGGCGCTGATCGCGGCCGCCTACGCCGCCCCGCAGCCGCCGGCCCAGGGCCCCGCGTCGCCCTGACGAGGGCGCCGGACGGGGCCCCGCACCGGGTTCGCGGCGGCCCGGTCACGGCGCCGGACGGCCGCCGCGCGCCCGGGCTTCCGCGCGGGGCCGCCGGGTCAGCGGGTGGCGCCGAAGTTCTGCGTCCAGTACTGGCCGGGCTGGGCGAGGCCGATGCCGATCTCCTTGTAGGAGCAGTCGAGGATGTTCCGCTTGTGGCCGGGGCTGTTCATCCAGCCCTCCATGACCTGCTGGGCGGTGCTGTAGCCGTAGGCGACGTTCTCGCCGTACGTCCGCCACTCGTACCCCGCGCGGGTGAGGCGCTGGCCCGCGTCCGAACCGTCGGAGCCGGTGTGGGACATGGTGCGGTGGGCCGCCATGTCGGCGCTGTGGTCCTGCGCGGCCTTCGTGAGCTTCGCGTTGACGGTGAGCGCCGGGCAGCCCGCGGCGGCACGCGCCTGGTTGACGAGCGCGAGGACCTCGGCCTGGGCGCCGGTGGGCGCCCCGGAGGCCTCCGGGGCGGCGGGCCCGGCGGGAGCGGAGGCGGGCCCGGCCGGCTGCTGCGGCCGCTCCTGCCGCGGCTCGGGCTGCTGGGGGCGCGCGGGCGGCGCGGCCTCGACGACCGGCTCGGCGGGCTGTTCGGCGGGCTGTTCCGCGACGGGCTGCGCGGGGGCCGGGGCTTCGGCCTCCGGCACCGCGGGGGCACCCGCCAGGACCGGGGCGCCGGCCGGCGGCTGGGAGCCGGGGTCGGCGAAGGGGACGTCGTGCCGGGCTGCGGCGGGCCGTACGCGGCCGGTGTCCCCGGTGTCCAGGCACGCCATGGCCGCGGTGGGCACGCCCACGACCGCCAGGGCGCCGACGGCGACGGCTATCTTCCGGTAATGCGTCTTCTTACGGTGCTTCTTCATGCGGGACCTCACTCGGTGATCGCGAAGCTCCCGGCGCCGGACCGCGAGGGCGCCGGAGGAGTCGCCATTCTTAGAAGCCCCGCAGGGGCATGGCAAGCCGGCACCGGTGGCGCCCGCGAGGGCGGCGGTTCCCGGCTTGAAAGGGCGGGGAGAACGTGCATGCCCCGTCGCGGCCCCGTCTGCGCCGAGCTGACGCGCCGCTAGAAGCACCTCTCATCAGGAACGTTGGGAGGGCTGAAATGAGGGTCCCCAATTCCGTTTCCGGCGGTGTGCGGCATGTCTACGCCAAACAGGGACAAAAGATGAAATGCACGTGCACGGAGCGTCTCCCGAGGCCTCGCCCGGCCCCCGCGGGCCGTGTGTCGCATGTCACGAAACCGCCGAGCCCCGCACGCCGTCGGCTGACGGACGTGCGGGGCTCGGCTGCCGCACGGCGGGGTCCCCCGGCCGGGGCGAAGCTCACGGGCTCCTGCGGCAGGGCGGGTGCGGGCCGCTCAGAAGGAGTACTTCGAGGCGGTGGAGACGACGCACTCCTTGTACTCGCTGCCGTTGCCCTTCCCCAGGTAGGGGGTCTTGGCCTCGGTCGACTGGGACGAGCCCGCCTTGACCTTCAGACCGCTCACCATCGCCTGGGCGGGGACCGCCGTCGAGGTCGCGTCGCCGCGGAACTTCATCGTGATGTTGTAGGTGTAGTCCACCGCACCGCTGTTGGTGACGGTGAGCCGGGCGACGAGGTTCTTGCCGGTGCTGTCCAGCTTGCACCCGTCGATGCGGATGTCACGCTCGGCGCGGTCACGGCTGGAACCGCCCGTGGACGTGGAGGAGCTGGTGCTGGAGCCGGTACCACTGCTGGTACCGGTGCTCGTGCCGGTGCTGGTGCTGCTGCCGCCGACGGTGCTGCTGTCGAGGCTGCCGCCGGTGCTGCCCCCGCTGGAGCTGCTGTCGAGGCTGCCCCCGCTGGAGCTGCTGGAACTGCTGGAACTGCTGGAGCCGCTGGAACCCGAGCCGGAGCTGCTGCCACCACAGCTCGCGCCGTGCGAACCACGGGCTCCGGTGAGTGCGACGACGGCGATGCCGAATACGGCGACCGCGCGGACATGGCGAAGCTTCACGTTCAAACCCCGTTGACTATCAGTGAGCAAGACGGCCCGTCTTGACGGGCGCACGTCACCCTACAGCGGCCAGGAGAGTGATCCGGACACCCTCCGTCGGCGCGTCGCACGGGCTCTGACGGCCGGTCCGCAAGTCGAAGAGGGTCCCGCGGCGCACCCGCCACCGCGACCGCACATCTCCGTCGCCACATCCGCACCGGAGGTACACATCACCCTCACGCGGCCCTCCCCGCCCGACGGGGCGCGGCCCGCGACGATGCGTGTCAGGGTGAACGGGAGGCATCCGCACCCCGGCACCGAGGAGTCACCCGTCATGGGCGGTACGAAGGACCAGCGCGAGGAGCCCGGCGAACGGCGCGAGGAACGCAAGCGCCCGCAGCCGCCCAGCCAGGACCCCGTCCACCCCGAGCCCATCACCAAGTCCCGCAGCAAGCGGGCCGAGGAACTGGGGCGGCGCCGGCGGGAAGAACGCCGGCGTGCCGGACACGACGAGGACGAAGGGGACTCCTGAGGCGCGGGGCCGGCGGGCGCGTGAAGTGCCCTACCCGCGCCCGCGCCCGCTCTCGCTCACCTGACGGGCGGACGCCGCCGCCCTTGCTCCGGCGGGTCGTCGTCGGGCCACAGCCCGATCATGTCCAGCAGGGCCTCCAGGTCCTCGGCACCGATGGCACGGGCGGCGACCGCACGGCGGGCGGCGGCCCGGTCCACACGGCCGGCCGGGGCCAGCAGCGCCGGCTCGTCACAGGCGAAGGGATCCTTCATGGGACCGATGCCACCACGCCCCCGGCACTTCCGCAGCCGCCGTTGCTCCCATCGGCCCCGGTTTCCCGGGCCGGGAGCAGGCGTGTCGCCGCACGGCGCCGGGCGCGTCGCGCGTTCCATGGGAGCCCCGGACCCGCCTCCGCGCACGGCGGCACCCCGCGGCCCGGGCCGAGACGAGGGAGAGCACCCATGAGGATCCACCTGACCAGCGTCTTCGTCGACGACCAGGACAAGGCCCTGCGCTTCTACACGGACGTGCTGGGCTTCGTGAAGAAGACCGAGGTGCCGCTCGGTGCCGACCGGTGGCTGACGGTGGTCTCGCCGGAGGATCCCGACGGCACCGAGCTGCTGCTGGAGCCCGACGGTCACCCCGCCGTGAAGCCGTACAAGACGGCGCTGGTCAAGGACGGCATCCCGGCCGCGGCCTTCGCCGTGGACGACGTCCGGGCGGAGTTCGCACGGCTGTCCGCGCTCGGGGTGCGCTTCACCCAGGAGCCGCGGGACATGGGCCCGGTCACCACCGCGGTCCTGGACGACACCTGCGGCAACCTCATCCAGATCATCCACGGCGCGTAGGCCGTGTCTTCTGGATCGGGCCCGGGCGCGGGAGCCGGGGTGACCGCCCCTTAGGATGCCGGGCGGGCGGGGCCGTAGCGCAGAGGTCGTCGCGCGCGGTCTCCAAAACCGCGAGGACGCCGGTTCGAATCCGGTCGGCTCCGCCCTCCTCCCCGCCCCGGCACCGGGCACGGAGCGTCAGCGGCGGTGCGGGCCACCGCCCTCCCGGCGCTCCCGGCGGCGTCGGCCGAGGGCCCCCGCCAGTCCCACGAGGCCGCCGGTGATCGCTCCGGCGACGAGGATGCGCAGCAGGTCTTCCATGGAGTACTCCCCCTCTGGTCGGCTCCGGGCAGAGGTCTTCCATCCGCTGGGACCTCTGTTCGATGACGAACGGGGACACTAACGAGGCGCGCCGCGCCTGGCTTGGAAGAATCCGGCCTCGCCCCTCACAGCGGAAGCGCTCCCTCCGCGACGCGTACGGCGGCCAGCCGTCCGGGAGTGGTCCCGGCCAGGGCGCGGAACTCCAGGTTGAGGTGCGCCTGGTCGTAGAAGCCGCAGGCGGCGGTGACCTCGACGGGGTTCGCGCCCTCCCGGGTGATCAGCGTCAGGGCCCGCTGGAAGCGCAGTACCCGGGCGGCCGTCTTGGGCGTCAGGCCGATCTGCCGGGTGAAGCGGCGGGTCAGGTGGCCCGGGCTCCAGCCCACTTCGCCGGCGAGCCGGGCGACCGGGACCGCCCCGTGCGCCCGGGTCAGCAGCTGCCAGGCGCGGGCCACCTCGGGCGAGGGCTCGGGGCCGCGTTCGAGCCTGGCGGACAGGGCGGTGTCCAGCAGGTCGAAGCGGGTCGCCCAGTCGCGGGTGGCGGCCAGGCGCTCGACCAGGTCGCGGGCCCGGGGGCCGAGGACGTCGCCGAGGTCGGCGACCCGGTTGGCGAGTTCGCTCATCGGCACGGCGAACAGCCGGTACCCGCCCAGCGGGGTCAGTTCGAGCCGGATCGCCTCCTGCCCGCCGGGGTGGTCGCACTCCCTGGGCCCGTCTTCCAGGCCGGCGACCAGGGAGCCGGTCACCCGGGCCGGTTCCCCGGGGCCCGTGTCGCCCAGCCGGGTCAGCCGGGTGAAGGGCTCGCCCAGGCTGATCACCACGACGGCCCGGCCCGTGGGCACCAGCCGCACCCGGTAGGGCGCGGCCGCGGTCTCCCAGTAGCCGGCGTAGCTGTGCACGTACGGGCGCAGGTGGCCGGGCCACGGCCGGGTCACCCGCCAACGGCCGTTGCCCACCCGGGTCATCGCGACTCCCCGGCCGGGCGGCTCCGCGCTCGCGTCCACCGGCACACCCCCGCTTCCCGATCGGCCCTCAGCATCGCAGAGAGCCGGGCCGCGGGCGCCTGATGTTCGCGCCACGTCCGCTGTCGGCGCCCGTGGCCAGGCCGTGTCTTCTGGATCAGGCCGGATCCAGAAGACACGGCCTAGGCTGGACCGATGAGCGAGATGGAGATCGTCGCCGAACAGGGCGCGTGGCGGGGCGGGTTCGAGGAGCGGGTGCTGGCCGGGTACCGGGCGGCGGGGTGCTCGGAGCCGCTGGCCCGGGCCCTGCTGGAGCGGGCCGTGAAGGGCATCGACGGCTGGACGGTGGCCACCGACGGCAACGGGTGGGCCGCGGTCGAGGTGGCCGAGGACAACGGGGCGACGGTCGGCCGGATCCACGACCTCACGGTGCCGCGGGGGCGCGCCTGGGCGGAGCGGTGGTGCGCCGAGCGCGGCGCGCAGCGGGTGGAGGTCCGGCTCACCGGCGGTGCGGGGGCCTTCGCCGACTATCCCGTACGGGGACAGAACCGCATGCGCAAGGTGGCCGAACGGCCGCAGCTGCCGCCGGGGCTGACGGTCCGCCGGCTCACCGAGGAGGAGTACCCGGGCTGGTACGCGGGCGAGGAGGCCGCGTACGTCTCGGACATCGTCCGGGCGGGGGCGCTCACCCCGGAGCAGGCGAAGGAGAAGTCCGACCGGGACTTCGCCCGGTACCTTCCGGAGGGCTACCTCACGCCCGGCCACGCCTTCTACGCCCTGGAGGCCGAGGGGCGGGTCATAGGCACCGGCTGGGTGAACCACGGCTTCCTGCCGGGCGTCACCTTCGGCTTCTCGCTGGAGGTGTACGAGGAGCACCGCGGCAAGGGGTACGGCCGGGCCGCGATGGCGGTCGGCGAGTGGGCCACCCGGCAGGGCGGTGACGAGGCGATGATGTTCAACGTCTTCGGCGGCAACGAGGTCGCGATGAGCCTGTACGACAGCACGGGCTTCGCGGTGCTGGACGAGTTCCGCTCCATCGACCTCTGACGGAAGGCCCCGGTACGGAAACCCGGGTGGCCCCGGCGCGCCATCCGGGTAGGGTCGGGCGATGCCCGAGCTGAAGCGGCTGCATGCCGACCACGGCCCGGCGGTCCTGGCCTTCGAGCTGGCGAACCGCACCTACTTCGCCGCCTCGGTCCCCGACCGCGGCGACGGCTTCTTCGACCGGTTCGCCGACCGGTACAGCGCCTTGCTGGCTGAGCAGGAGGCCGGCGTCTGCGCCTTCTACGTGCTCGTCGCCGAGGACGGCTCGGTACTCGGCAGGTTCAACCTGGTCGACATCGAGCAGCACGCCGCGGATCTCGGCTACCGGGTCGCCGAGCACGTCGCCGGCCGCGGCATGGCGACCGCGGCCGTTCAGGAGCTGTGCCGGCTGGCGGCGTCGCGGCACGGGCTGCGCACACTGCGGGCGGCCGCCGCCCACGAGAACGCCGCGTCCCGGAAGGTGCTGGCCAGGGCCGGGTTCGTCCTGGCCGGCCCAGCCGACCCGGCGGACCTCGGCGGTGAGCCGGGCAGCTGGTATCGGCGTGACCTCCTGCTCCAGCCGTGAGCCGCGATCTTGCAGGGGGGCCTCGGCTGCGCGCTCCTCAGGGGCGGACGGTCGCGGTGGTCTGGGCGAGGAGCCGGAGGGCGGTGTGGTCCGCGGAGCCGGCCGGGGCGGTGGCCACCAGCAGGGTCTGGTCCTCCGTGATGCGCAGGGCCTGCTGGGTGACGGTCAGGTTGCCGACCAGCGGGTGCCACATCTCCTGCTCGGCGGCGGTGCAGGGGCGGGCCCGGTGGTCGGCCCACATGGTGGCGAACTCGTCGCTCTTCATGCTGAGTTCGCCGACCAGGGCGCCCAGCATCGCGTCGTCCGGGTGGCGGCCGGCCGCGTACCGCAGGTTGGCGACGGCGGCCCTGGCCTTGGACTCCCAGGTGCCGTACAGCTCGCGCAGGGCGGGGTCGAGGAAGATGAGCGCGGCCATGTTGGGCCGGTCGTCCGGCCGGTCCGGCGCGGTGGGGTCGAGGTGGCCGGCGAAGAGGGCGTGGCCCAGGGGGTTCCAGGCGAGGACGTCGGCGCGGCGGCCGGTGACGACGGCCGGGACGTCGGGCATGGACTCCAGCAGCACGCGGGTGGGCTCGTCGACCCGCTCCGCGGGCGGGCGGCGGGCGGCCGGCCGCCTCGCGGCCGTTCCGGCGAGGTCGTGCACGTGCCGCCGCTCGGCCTCGTCCAGGTGCAGCGCGCGGGCGAGCGCGTCCAGCACCTCCGGCGAGGCGTTGTGCGAGTGCCCCTGCTCCAGCCGCGCGTAGTAGGAGGCGCTGACCCCCGCGAGGAGGGCGAGTTCCTCGCGGCGCAGGCCCGGGACGCGGCGGCGTTCGCCATAGGTGTCGAGGCCGATGTCCGCCGGGGTGAGCCGGGACCGGCGGGCCTGCAGGAACGCGCCGAGGCTGCTGTGTCCTTCCATGCCTGCCAGTATCGCGGGGCGGGCGGGGGCTTGCCTCTCCCTGCCGGGGATAGGCAGCGGAGGGTGTGGCTGCCCGGCGGAAGCCCGCGCAGGGTTGGGGCCATGAACAACGCAACCGACACCATCGGACTCGGCGACATCAGCGTGACCCGGGTCCGCGAGTACTACGGGCCGCTCGGGCTCACCCCGCACGAGTTCATCCCCGGGAGCAGTGAGGAGGTCTGGCCGGCGCACGCCGACTGGCTGCGGCCGGACTTCGTCGACGGCGAGCCGCCCGTCTCCCGGGTCGCCCTCCAGACGTGGGTGCTGCGCAGCGAGGGCCGCGTCGTCCTCGTCGACACCGGCGGCGGCAACCACAAGGCCCGGCCCGGAACGCCCTGGGACCGGCAGGAGACGGCGTTCCTGGCGGAGCTGGCCCGGGCCGGGGTCAGGCCCGAGGACGTCGACCTGGTGGTCAACACCCATCTGCACGGGGACCACGTGGGCTGGAACACCCGGCTCGAAGGGGACGCGTGGGTGCCCACCTTCCCCAACGCCCGCTACCTCGTCAACCGGAACGACTTCGAGTTCTGGAACCCCGCCAACGGCCACCCCTCCGTCCTCGGCGACGGCAACGCCGGAGTCTTCGAGGACAGCGTGGCCCCCGTCCACGAGGCCGGGCAGGTGGTGCTGTGGGAGGACTCCTACCGGATCGACGCGAACCTGCGGCTGGACCTCGCCGCCGGGCACACCCCCGGCTCCAGCGTGCTGACCCTGGCCTCCGGCGGCGACCGGGCGGTGTTCGTGGGCGACCTGCTGCACAGCCCGGTGCAGATCATGGAACCCGACGCCAACAGCTGCTTCTGCGAGGACGCCGTGCAGTCCCGGGCCACCCGGCGGCGGCTGCTCGGCTGGGCCGCCGACCACAACGCGCTGCTGGTACCGGCGCACTTCGGCTCGCACGGTGCCCTGGAGGTCGTACGGGACGCGGGGGCCTTCGCGGTGAAGGGCTGGGCGCCGTTCGCCGCGTACACACCGGGCGACGAGGGCTGACGCCGGGCGGCGCGCCCCGGGGCCGCCCGGTCCCCGGGCCGCCGGAGCGGTGCGCGGCAGGGGTACGCGGCGAGGGGTGCGGCGGAGGGATGAGGCGGCCGGATGCGAGTAGGGTCCGTCATGGACAGGGAGCAGCCCAGACGGAACGGACCCGATCCCCCATGTACGCAGCCGAGCGCCAGCACCGGATCGTCCAGCTGGCCCAGGAGCGCGGCCGCGTCGAAGTCCCCGCGCTGGCAGTGGAGTTCGGAGTCACGCAGGAGACCGTACGGCGGGACCTGACCGCCCTGGAGCGGGCCGGCCTGCTGCGCCGGGTGCACGGCGGCGCCCTGCCGGCCGGGGGGCTGCGCCTGGAGCCGGGGCTCGCCGAACGCGATTCCACCGCGGCGGCGGCCAAGGAGCGGATCGCCCGGGCCGCGCTCGCGCTGCTCCCCGAGGAGGGCAGCCTGCTGCTGGACGCCGGCACCACCGTCTCCCGGCTGGCCGCCCTGCTCCCGGTCGACTCCACCCTCACGGTGGTCACCAACGCGCTCCCGGTGGCCGCCCGGCTCGCGGAGCACCCCGGGCTCAGCCTCCACATCGCCGGCGGCCGGCTGCGTCACCGTACGCAGGCCGCGGTGGACGCCTGGGCCCTGCGGGACCTCGCGGAACTGACGGCCGATGTCGCCGTGATCGCGACCAACGGCTTCTCGGCGGAGGCGGGGCTGACCACCCCCGACCTGGCCGAGGCGGCGGTCAAGCGGGCCATGGTGGCCGCTGCCCGCCGGGTGGTGCTCGTCGCGGACTCCTCCAAGTACGGCGCCCGGCACTTCGCCCGCTTCGCCGCGCTGGAGCAGGTGGACGTGCTGGTCACGGATACCGGGCTGACGGAGGAACAGGCGGCCGGGATCTCCGCCCGGGGGCCGCAGGTGATCCGCGCCTGAGGGCCCGTGGGCGCTTCGAGGGCTACGACGGCAGCCGGAAGCCGTTGAAGAGGTCGTCCATGCCGCGCAGGGCCAGGCGGCCGGGGGTGGCGCGGACGGCGAGGTCGCGGAACGCCGCCGCCAGCGGGTTGCGGAGCGCGCCCAGGCGGCCGACCCGGCGGGCGCGGACGCGGACGGCGTCGGTGCGGTCGCGGCGGACGGCGGTGTAGGCGGCGAGGGCGGCCGGGACCGGGTCCCCGCCGTCCGGGTGCGGGGCGCCGGTGACGTCTCCGGCGGGGAGCAGGTGGGCGAGGACCACCGCGTCCTCGATGGCCTGGCAGCCGCCCTGGCCGAGGTTGGGGGCCATGGCGTGGGCGGCATCACCGAGCCAGGCGATCCGGCCGTGGTGCAGGCGCGGGAGCGGGGCCGCGAGGTCGTAGAGGTCGTTCTGGAGGACGGCGGCGGCGTCGAGACGGCCGATGCGGTCCAGCAGCGCCGGGATCGGCGCGTGCCAGGAGCCGAAGCGGCGGCGGAGTTCGGCGCGGGGGTCGGCGGGGCGGGTGCCGGCCGGGACGCGCGCGGTGGCGTAGAGGTAGTACCGGCCGTCCGCGAGCGGGGTCACCCCGAACCGCTCGCCCCGCCCCCAGGTCTCGCTCATGGCCGGCACCCGCAGGTCCGGGGCGTCGACGATGGTCCGCCAGGCGGTCTCGCCGATGTAGTGCAGGCCGGGGTGGGAGGGGAAGTACGCGCGGCGCAGCGGGCTGTGGATGCCGTCGGCGGCGACGACGAGGTCGGCGGGCAGGGCCGGGCCGGCCGCCGTACGGACGGTCGCGCGTCCCGTGTCTGCGGCCGGGTCGACGCCGGTCACCTCCGTGCCGTGGCGGACGGTCCCCGGTGGCAGGGCGGCGGCCAGGGCCGCGGTGAAGACCGGACGGGGGACGGCGATCGGGGGCAGGCCGTAGCGGGCCGTCATGTCGGCGGTTTCGGCCCGGGTGAGCCAGCGGCCGTCGGGGCGGCGTACGCCCATCGCCGCGGGTACCGAGCTGCCCGCCGCGTGGGCGGCGTCGACCCCGATGGCTTCGAGCGCGCGCAGGGCGTTGGGGGCGAGGCCGATGCCGGCGCCGGTGGCGGGCGGTTCGGGGGCCCGTTCGCAGACGGTGACGTGCCAGCCCCGGCGGTGCAGGGCGAGGGCCGCCGTGAGGCCTCCGATCCCCGCCCCGGCCACCACCGCGTGACGTTGCCGCATGCGACACCACCCCTTCCCTCGGGGACGGCCCATGGCCGCCGAACCCCGACTCTACAGCCGTAGAGCCGGGGTTCGGCCGTCACCCCGGGAAGCGCCTTCGCCTCCTCCGGTCCGCGTTTCCGCGGCCGGCCGGGGGTCAGGGGTTCCGCTGCCGCGTCGCGGCCCCGTCGGGGACCGCCGGGGCGGGTGGTTCCGCGAGGAGGTCGTCGACGAGCCGGAGCCGCGTCTCCGGGAACCTCTCCTCGATGGCTTCCGCCATCATCGCGACGCCCTCCGGGTCGGGCACGGCGCAGCGTTCGCGCGTCTCCTCGTCCGGCCAGCGCGCGTACGCGACCCAGGTGCCGTCGTCCGCGCGGTGGAGGCGGGAGCCGTGGCTTCCGCAGTCGCGCAGGATCGCCTCCGTCACCCGGTGCCACCCTTCGGCGAACCGTTCCTCCATGCCCGGCCGCAGCCGCCACCGGTAGATCACCGCGAACATGCTTCCCCCGTCGTCCTCGTCGGCCGCCGCCGGTCGTGCGGCGTTCCCCGGGTCCACCGTACGGTGCGGGGCGCCGGCGGCGGCCCCGGCCTCAGGCTCCGGTGAGCGGACTCCGCCCGGCCCGGCGGCGGCGGATGCTCACGGTGGCCGCGCAGACGAGGACCAGGCCCACCGCGAGCGGGCCGCTGTAGACGTCCCGCGTCCACAGCGGCGTGCCGAGGACCGCGAAGGGCAGGGCGGCGAGGAGGACGGCGGGTGCCGTGCGCAGACGGGCGAACGCCGTCCGCCCGGCCAGGGCCGGCCCGGCCGCCGCCGGTACGGCGAAGCCGAGTGCGCCGACGGCCTCCGACAGCGGGCCCAGCGTCAGGACGCCGGCCGTCAGCGCCGTCCACAGCAGGAGGGCGCCCAGCCCGGCGGCCGTCCGCACGCGGGGCCGCGGGCGCAGGTCCGCCGGGCAGAGCAGGGCGACAAGGACGGCGAGGAGCAGGGGCCCCCTGAAGAGGACCAGGCTTCCGACGCCGCCGCCCAGGCGGAACAGGTCGGTCACGGCGGTCAGGGCGAAGCCCGCCAGCGTGGTCCAGACGCCCGGGGCCCAGCGGCCGCTCAGCGCGAGCGCGGCGCCCGGCACCATGACGAAGTGGCCCGCCACCAGCAGGTCGAAGGGCACGGCGAGCGCGGCGGGCAGGCCGGGGTAGGTGGCGGCCGGGAGCAGCAGGCCGGCCCACCACAGCGCGTTCGCACCGGCCGCCGCCACCGCGAACGGGGCCACCGCCGCCAGGAGCCGTCCGGAGCGTCGCGCCGAGCCGATCCCGAGGCGCATGCGCAGCGCGTGGCCGGCGATGTCCAGCCCCTCCCGCACGCGGGCGGCCCGGCCCGCTCCGCGGGTGGCCTCGCGGTGGGCCTCGGCGATCTCGTCGCCGAACTCCCGGCGGAACGCGGCCGGGTAGAGGCGCAGGAGCGCGGTCATGCCGTCACCGTCCCGCCGGTGAAGCCCGCCGGGCCGGGCGCGGCCTTCGCGCCGAGCCCGAGGCGGCGGGTGGCCTCCTGGGCGGTGCGGGCGATCCGGGCGGCCTCGGCGGCCAGGACCTCGCGGCCGGGCGGGGCCAGCGCGTAGCTGCGCCGCCGGCGGCCGTCGACCACCTCTTCCCCGTGGACGGCGATGAGCCGCTGTTCGAGGAGCCGTTCGACGCATGCCGGTAGCCGGCGCACCCCGGTGCCTGACGGGGCGGGAGGTGACTTCCACGGCCGGGAGGCGGTACGAAGGCGTACGTGAAGGAACAGACCCAGGCTTCGACCGTCCGCGTGTTCATCGCCCTCGCGCCTCCCGACGACGCGAAGGAGGAGCTGGAGCGGGCGCTCGGCCCCGCGTACGCGGCGTACCCGCGCATGCGGTGGAACCGCGTCGAGGACTGGCACATCACCCTGGCGTTCCTCGGCGAGCTCCCGGTCGCGGCCGTTCCGCCGCTGCGGGAGCCGCTCGCCGGGCTGGCGGCCGCGCGCCGGCCCCTGCGGCTGTCGCTGCGCGGCGGCGGGCACTTCGACGAGCGGGTGCTCTGGAGCGGGATAGCCGGGGAGCTGGCGGAGCTGCACGTCCTGGCCTCCGAGGTGCGGGCGGTGGTCAAGGAGTGCGGGATCTCCTTCCCGGACCGGCCGCTGCGCCCGCACCTGACGCTGGCCCGGGCCCGCCGCGGCGATCCCGCGGCCGCCGTGGAGGCCGCCGCCGGGCTGGCCGGTTTCGCCGGGCGGGAGTGGGAGGCCGGGCGCCTGCACCTGGTCGGCAGCAACGTCGGCCGAGGGCCGGGACCGATCCACTACCGGGACATCGCGTCGTGGCCCTTCGACGGCCGGGGGTGAGGGCGGCCGGAGGTGAGAGCGGCCGGGGCCAGGGCGGCCGGCGGGCGTGAGGACGGGCCGGGGGCGGGCCGGCGCGCGCCGGGAACCGGCACGGCGCGGCCGCACGAACCCGGAATTGCATGACCATGCGGCGGCATGCATAATCTTCCTATGTCTAAGGTCCTCACCTCCCTTCCCGCCGGCGAGCGCGTCGGCATCGCCTTCTCCGGCGGACTCGACACCTCCGTCGCGGTCGCGTGGATGCGCGACAAGGGTGCCGTCCCGTGCACCTACACCGCCGACATCGGCCAGTACGACGAGCCCGACATCGCCTCGGTGCCCGGCCGCGCGAAGACCTACGGTGCCGAGATCGCCCGCCTGGTCGACTGCCGGGCGGCGCTGGTCGAGGAGGGCCTGGCCGCGCTGACCTGCGGCGCGTTCCACATCCGCTCGGGCGGGCGGGCCTACTTCAACACCACCCCGCTCGGCCGCGCCGTCACCGGCACCCTGCTGGTCCGGGCGATGCTGGAGGACGACGTCCAGATCTGGGGCGACGGCTCGACCTTCAAGGGCAACGACATCGAGCGGTTCTACCGGTACGGCCTGCTCGCCAACCCGCACCTGCGGATCTACAAGCCCTGGCTGGACGCGGACTTCGTGACCGAGCTGGGCGGCCGCAAGGAGATGTCGGAGTGGCTGGTCGCCCACGACCTGCCCTACCGCGACAGCACGGAGAAGGCGTACTCCACCGACGCCAACATCTGGGGCGCCACGCACGAGGCGAAGACGCTGGAGCACCTGGACACCGGCGTGGAGACGGTCGAGCCGATCATGGGCGTGCGGTTCTGGGACCCGTCCGTCGAGATCGCCACCGAGGACGTGACGATCGGCTTCAACCAGGGCCGCCCCGTCACGATCAACGGCAAGGAGTTCACCTCCCCCGTCGACCTGGTCATGGAGGCCAACGCCATCGGCGGCCGCCACGGCATGGGCATGTCGGACCAGATCGAAAACCGGATCATCGAGGCCAAGAGCCGCGGCATCTACGAGGCGCCCGGCATGGCCCTGCTGCACGCCGCCTACGAGCGCCTGGTCAACGCGATCCACAACGAGGACACCCTCGCCCAGTACCACAACGAGGGCCGGCGCCTGGGCCGGCTGATGTACGAGGGCCGCTGGCTGGACCCGCAGGCCCTGATGGTCCGGGAGTCCCTCCAGCGCTGGGTCGGCGCGGCCGTCACCGGCGAGGTCACCCTGCGGCTGCGGCGCGGCGAGGACTACTCGATCCTCGACACCCGGGGCCCGGCCTTCAGCTACCACCCGGACAAGCTGTCCATGGAGCGCACCGAGGACTCCGCCTTCGGCCCGGTGGACCGCATCGGCCAGCTCACCATGCGCAACCTGGACATCGCCGACTCCCGCGCCAAGCTGGAGCAGTACGCCGTCCTCGGCCTGATCGGGACCGGCAGCCCCGCCGTCGGTGCCGCGCAGGCCGCCGCGACCGGGCTGATCGGCACCATGCCGGAGATGCCGGAGGGCGGCGCCGAGGCCATCGCCTCGCGCGGCGAGGTCTCGGCCGACGAGGAGATGCTGGACCGGGCCGCGATGGAGTTCGGCACGGACTGACCGGCCGGCGGTACGACGACGGGCCCGGGGGGGGGGGAGGGGGGGGGGGGGGGGGGGGGGGGGGGGGGGGAGGGGGTGGGGGAGGGGGGGGGGGGGGGGGGTTGGG
>NZ_JBWKEE010000016.1:100023-128258 GCF_056435605.1 Streptomyces sp. NPDC043896 | reverse complement strand
GTACCCCCCCCCCCACCCCCCCCACCCCCCCCCCCCCCCCCCCCCCCCCCCCCCCCCCCCCCCCCCCCCCCCGTCCCCCCCCCCCCGGGCCCCGTTCAGTGCACCCGGCTCAGTACACCAGCTTGTAGGTCACGTCCTTGGGCACCGGGTGCGGGGCGGTGTCGGTGTAGAGAAGCCGGATCGTGGTGAACCGCCGGACGCCGGGGTGCTCGGGCCAGGGCTGCGGCTCGCTCAGGGTCACCGTCACCGGGTAGGGGCGGAAGCGGCCCGCCGCGCAGTACGGGCGGCAGTCGTTGACCATGTCGGTCCCGGTGGCGGTGGCCGTGGCCGGCCCCCAGCTCCGCCAGCGCAGTGCGACGAGCCGGTTGTTGCCGTCGCCGCAGGCCAGCAGGTACTCGTCGGGGCGCACCTGGGGCTGCTCGAAGCAGTCCACGACGACGAGGGGGTCCGGGGCGGCCGGGGGCCGGGCTGCCGAGGCCGGTGCGGCGGCCGCCGCGACGGCCGCCAGGGCGCACAGGAGCGCGGCCCTGCGGGGCGCGGACGGGCCTGCTCGTACGGGCCGGGTCTGTTCCGTAGCCTCCATCAGCCCCTCCTCGCGCGTGCGTCCCGCCGCCGGCGCCGCGGCACTGCCCAGCTTTCCCCATTCGGCCGTACTCCGCACCCGCAGGGCGGCGGAGGCCCTCCGGCCTGCAAATCCGCTGGCCTCCCCCGTCCCCCGTCCGGAGAATCGCCACTCATGGGAACGGACATACACGGATTCGTGGAATGCGCGCGCCGCCGGAGGACGAGGACGTGGCGCCCCGCGATCGACATCGACCTGCTGAACGGGAGCAGGGACTACGACGCGTTCGGCTGCCTCTTCGGCGTGCGCAACTTCGCGGGCTTCCGGCCGCTGGCCGGCCGGCGCGGGCTTCCCGAGGACGTCTCGCCGGCGATCCGCGAGGAGCTCGCGGAGTGGGGGTCCGACGCGCACAGCGCCACCTGGATCAGCTGGGCGGAGCTCAAGCGGGTCGACTGGTCGGAGCCGGCGGAGCGGGTGGACGCCCGGATCCGCGAGTACCGGCGCACCGAGGACGGCTGGGTGATGACGGGCAAGGCCTCCTGGAGCCCGCGGGTCGCCGAGGTGGCCGGGCTGACGCGGCAGCGGGACCCCGGGAGGCTGATCAGGTACGAGGAGCACGACTGGCCGGAGGGCACCGAGTGGCCGGACGGCGACGGTCTCCTCTACCGCGTCGAGCGGATGACCCGGGGTGAGGCCGTACCGCCCGACGGCGAGTGGAAGCCGGTCTGGACGGTCATGGAGACCCTCGCCGCCCTGCACGGCGACGAGAACGTCAGGCTCACCGTCTGGTTCGACTGCTAGGGCCTGTCGTCAAACTTCCGTCTGCCCCGCGACGCCTGGCACGCGCTCTCGCCGCACCGGGCGGAAGCCCGAGTACGTCCAGTACGAGGGCTGCCGCCCGGCACGCCGAGAGCACGCACCAGACGCCGCGGGGCCGCCCTCCGGGCGACGACGGCAGTTTGACGACAGGCCCTAGTGCCGCCACAGCACGGGAACTCCTCCTCCCGGCCGGCGCCGCGGCCGGCCGGGAGGAGGAGGCCCTCAGGCCGTGCGGGGGGCGCGGCGCATGGCCCACAGGACCGGGCCGCCGCCCGGGAGCTGGACCTCGCCCTGGACCGTGAAGCCGAAGTGCTCGTAGACCGGCAGGTTGGACGGCTTGGAGGACTCCAGGTAGACGGGCAGGCCCGCCGCGTCGGCCTTGGCCAGGCCCGAGCGCAGCAGCGCGGATCCGTGGCCCTGGCCCTGGCCGGCCGGGTCGGCGCCGATGAGTGCCAGGTACCAGTGCGGCTCCTGCGGCGCGTGCTGGGCGGCCGCCTCGACCGCGTCGCGGAACAGGTGGGCGCGGTCGCCGAGGATCTCGGTGAGCTGCTGGATGGTCTCCGCGTCGGGGACGGACTTCTCGTGCCCCTCGGGCGACACCCAGAAGGCGGCCGCCGCGTCGGTGCGCTCGCAGACGCCGTGGCGGACGTACTGGCGGGTGTAGATGGTGCTGAAGTAGCGGGTCAGGTTCTCCTCGCGCGCGTCCTCGGCGGGGAAGAACCAGCTCATCATCGGATCGTCGTGGAAGGCGCGGGCCAGGGCACGGCTGATCGACGGGGCGTCCTCAACAGTGGCCGTCTTCGGCAGGTTTGTCATCGACATACGGGTCATTCTGCACCCGGATGATCTTCATCCCGACGGGGGGTCCCCGTTGACCGCCCACCCCTACGTACCGGTAACTTTGGCGCGGCCCAAGAGGATGCGACGCAGGGAGCGGGACCCGTGGCAGATCACGACCTGACCGGCTTCACCAGGGGCACCTTCACGCACGGCGGCGAGACGCGGCGGCTGCTGCGCCGGGGCACGGGGCCGGCGGTGATCGTCATGGCGGAGATCCCGGGCATCACGCCCAAGGTGCTGGAGTTCGCCGCGCGGGTGGCGGACGCGGGGTGCACCGCCGTGCTCCCGGTGCTGTTCGGCGAGCCCGGCCGGGACGCCGATCCGCGCACCGCCGGCTGGCCGAAGGCCGGGCGCTACGTCGCGGCGACGATGTGGCGGGTCTGCGTGAGCCGGGAGTTCACCCTGCTGGCCACCGGACGCTCCTCGCGGGTGGTGACGTGGCTGCGGGCGCTGGCCGCCGCCGAGCACGAGCGGTGCGGCGGCCCCGGGGTCGGCGCCGTCGGCATGTGCCTGACCGGCGGGTTCGCCCTGGCCATGGCCACGGACGAGCGCCTGCTCGCCCCGGTGCTCTCCCAGCCGTCGCTGCCGCTGGCCTGGACCTCCGGCCGGGCCGGCGGCATCGACATCTCCCCCGGGGAGCTGGCGGCGGTGCGCGGGCGCTGCGAGCGCGACGGGCTCCAGGTGCTGGGGCTGCGGTTCCGGGGGGACCGGCTGGTGCCCGGGGACCGGTTCGCGTTCCTGCGCCGGGAGCTGGGCGAGGCCTTCGTCGCCGTCGAGCTGGACGACGACGCGGCCGACCCCACGAGTCCCCTGCCGCCGCACTCCGTCCTGACGGAGCACCTGGTCGACGAGCCCGGGCAGCCCACGCGGCAGGCCCTGGACGCGGTCCTGGACCTGTTCCGGACGCGGCTGCTGGCGGACGGGCCCGCGCGGGCCGCCTCCCCCGCACCGGGCCCGGCCTGATCGGCCGCGGCCTCAGGCGTGCCGCCAGGACGTCTCACCCGTGCCCAGGGCGACCGTGACGCGCGAGCGCATGGGCCCCTCACCCCGCCGGGAGAGCAGGACGACCTCGTGGACCCGTGACGGCACGCTGCCCAGCCGGGCGGCGCATTCCGCGGCCAGCCGGCGCGGGTCCCGGGTGCGGCCCAGCGACAGGTGCGGGGTGAACCGCGGGAAGCGGCCACGGCAGCGGGGGAAGGGTTCCGCCAGGGTCTCCTGGAGCCGCGTCCAGGGGTCCGGCCCCGCGGCCGCCGGGTCGAGCCAGACGGTGCAGTAGGCGCGGTGCCGGAAGACCCGCACCCCGCCGAGGCGGATGACGAAGGGCTCGCACTGCGCGGCGGCGGCCGACAGGAGGGGTACGGCCGCCGGGAACTCCTCCTCCGGTACGAATCCGAAGAGCAGGTTCACGTGGGGCGGCCAGCGGCGGATCTGGGGGTCGTGTTCGACGCGGATGTCCTGGATGGGCGGCCACAGCCCGGCCGGCGGGAGCCACACGACGGCCGTCCGGGGCGTGGGGGCGACGTCCAGGAATCCTGGGGATCCGGGGAACGGGGCGTCGGCGCCGCCCCCGGCCGGGAACCGGCTCACACCGCCATCATGCCTCCGGACGGGTGCCCAAGGGGCCGGCGGGCGGATGAGGGCCCGGGCGGCGGGGCCGAGGCGGGTGACCACCGGGCCCTGGACGCCGGAGGAGGTGCCCGGTGATCCGTCCGACATCCCGAGGACGACGCTCCCGGCGGCCGGACGGCCGGACGGTTGGACGGCCGGACGGTTGGACGGCCGGTCTCCGGGCGGGGAAACCGCCGCGGTTCCCCGGCCGGTCCCGCCCGCAACGCCCGCACGTACACCCGGAGATGTACGCGGTGGAGGAAGTCGTCCCGTGGGCCGATGGCCCGGCCCGCGCCGGTTCCTAGCATCCAGGTAACGGATCAACGCACCGACGGACGGAGAGAGTTCGATGAAGCGCAGAGTCCTGGCCGGAGCGGTCGTCTCACTGCTGCTGGCCGGCACGGTCGCCGCCACCGGTCCGGCGCGGGCGGCGGCGCCGGAGCCCGGGACCGCGGGCCCCGCGATGGCACTGCCCGCGCCCGGCGGACACCAGCGGATCGGCCGGAGCGTGGTCCACCTGAGGGACGACGGCCGCGCGGACCCGTGGGTGCCGACGATGCGCAGGGAGCTCATGGTCTCGCTCTGGTACCCGGCGAGGAAGTCCTCGGAGGTGCCGGCGCCGTACATGACCGCGCAGGAGTCCGCGGCGTACACGGCGGCGAACAAGGGACTGCTCGACCGGTACGGCGTCACGCTCGACGACGACGCGTTCACCAGGGTGACGACGCACGCGACGGTCGACGCGAAGCCCCTGCGGGTGCCCGGCGGGCTGCCGCTGGTCCTGCTGTCTCCTGGCTTCGGAATGCCCCGGGCCACGTTGACGGGCCTCGCGGAGGAGCTCGCCGGCCGCGGCTACGTCGTCGCGGGGATCGGCCACAACCACGAGTCGGTCGTCACCTCCTTCCCCGACGGGACCGCCACCGGCTGCGCGGCCTGCGGCAAGGCGCCCTGGCCCGAGGTGGGCGAGGTCCGCGCCCGGGACGTCTCCTTCGTGCTGGACCGGCTCACGGGCGAGGACCGGGTGTGGAAGGAGGGCGCGGCCATCGACACGGACCGGATCGCGATGGTCGGCCACTCGGCCGGCGGTTTCAGCACCGTCCCGGCCATGCGGTCGGATCCGCGCATCAAGGCGGGCGTCAACATGGACGGCAACTTCCACGTCCTGCCCGACGGGCCCCTGGACCGCCCGCTCCTGATGCTCGGCCAGCCGGGCCATGTCCCCGGCGGCGCCGACGGGAGCTGGGAGAAGACCTGGACCGCGGCGACCGGCTGGAAGCGCTGGCTGACCGTCGACGGTACGCAGCACCTCTCCTTCACGGACCTGGCCACCCTGACCAAGCAGCTCGGCATCCCCTTCCAGTCCCTCGACGGAGACCGGGCCGACGCCGCCACGCGCGCCTACGTGTCCGCGTTCGTCGACCGGCACCTGGGCTGCCGGCCGGACCGGCTCCTGGACGGGCCCTCGGACCGGTTCCCCGAGGTGCGCTTCCACCAGCCGTAGCGCGCGGGCCCGGCCGGGGCACGCGCGGGTTTCTTAGCGGAACGTTAGATCTGGGTGCCGGACCTTGTCCGGGTCCGGCCCCGGATCCATGCTCTGGGCACCCCCCTCATCCGGGGCGTTTCCCCCTTCCCATCAGGGACTTCCGTCTGGAGCCGCCATGTCCTCGTCCGCCGTCACGCCCGAAGCGCCGCCCACGGACGAACGCGGCAGGCGCCGCCTCGCCCTGATCGGCGGTTCGCTCGGCAATCTCGTGGAGTGGTACGACTGGTTCGTCTACGCCAGCTTCGCGATCTACTTCGCCGACTCCTTCTTCCCCGGCGACAATCCGACCACCCAGCTGATGAACACTGCGGGCATCTTCGCCGTCGGCTTCCTGATGCGGCCCGTCGGCGGGTGGATCCTGGGCCGGGCCGCGGACCGCCACGGCCGCAAGAGCGCGCTCACCCTCACCGTCACGATGATGTCGGTGGCCGCGCTGCTGATCGCCGTCGCCCCGACCTACGGCCAGGCCGGGTACTTCGGCGCCGTGGTGCTGCTGCTCGCGCGCCTGCTCCAGGGGCTGAGCATCGGCGGGGAGTACGCGGCCAGCGCCACCTACCTGACCGAGGCGTCGGCCCGCAACCGGCGCGGGCTGGGCTCGTCCTTCCAGTACGTGTCGATGACCTGCGGACAGCTGCTGGGCCTGGGCATCCTGATCACGATGCAGCACACCCTCACCACGGCCCAGCTGTCCAGCTGGGGCTGGCGGATCCCGTTCGTCCTCGGGGCCCTGTTCGCGGTGGTGGTCTTCTGGCTGCGGCGGCGTCTCCAGGAGACCGACGCGTTCAAGGAGGAGTCGTCGGAGTCCCCGGACGGGGGCGCCCACGACGACAGCCCCCGCGGCTCGCTGAAGGCGCTGTGGCAGCACCGGCGGCAGGCCGGGCTGGTGATGGCGCTGACCCTCGGCGGAACCGTGGCCTACTACACGTACACCACTTACCTGACCAAGTACCTGGTCGGCAGTGCGGGCATGGCCAAGACCACGGCCACGCTGGTGAGTTTCACCGCCCTGGCGCTCTTCGCGGTGCTCCAGCCCTTCGCCGGGATGCTGTCCGACCGGATCGGCCGCCGGCCGCTGCTGATCACCTTCGCCGTGGGCTGCACGGTCGGCACGTACCCGATCATGACGGCCCTCGGTTCGGCGGACTCGTACTGGACGGCGCTGGGGCTGTCGCTGCTGGCCCTGGTGATCGTCACCGGCTACACGTCGATCAACGCGGCGGTCAAGGCGGAGCTGTTCCCGACCCGGGTGCGGGCCCTGGGCGTGGCGCTGCCGTACGCCATCGCCAACGCGCTGTTCGGCGGCACGGCCGAGTACGTGGCGCTGTGGTTCAAGAGCGGCGGCCACGAGAAGATGTTCTTCTGGTACGTGTCCGGCTGTGCGCTGGTGTCGCTCGTGACGTACGTCCTGATGCCGGACACGCGCAACGCCGCGCTGAGCCGCGCCGAGGCGGCCGAAGCGGGCGCGGCCGACGGCGGGGGCAAGCCGGCGGAGGCCGCCGCCGGGGCCGCCGCCCGCTGATCCGCACCGCTGACGCCGGGTGATCCGGTGACCGCCGCCCCGGGGCGGCGGCTGCCGTAAGCTGCCGGACCAGGTGACGGGTCCGGTCACCGGCCGCTCCCCCAGAGGTGACCGCCCATGCACGCACTGCTCGTCGAGGACGACGACCGCATGGCCCGGGCGCTCGGCACCGCCCTCGCCCAGCGGGGGCACACGGTCCGCCGGGCGGCCCGGGCGCTGGACGCCCTGCGGCACGTCCACGAGGCCGAGTTCGTCCTGCTCGACCTGGGGCTGCCCGACCTCGACGGGCTCGAACTGCTGCGCAGGCTGCGCACGGTCTGCGACGCGCCGCTGATCGTGGTGACGGCGCGCTGCGAGGAACGCGACGTCGTACAGGGGCTGCGGGCGGGCGCCGACGACTACGTCGTCAAGCCGTTCCGGACGGCCGAGCTGATGGCGCGCATCGACACGGTGCGCCGCCGGACGGACGTACGGACCGGGGCCACGGGATCCGCGGCCGGACCGGGGCCCGGCGGTCCCGTACGCCGGGGTGACGTCGAGGTGGACCCGGCGGGCCGCACCGTGACGGTGGCGGGTGCCGAAGTCCGGCTGACGCGCCGGGAGTTCGACGTGCTGGCCTTCCTCGCCGCGCGGCCGGACGAGGTGCACGCGCGGGAGGTGATCCTGGACCGGATCTGGGGGGACGCCTTCCTCGCGGCCTCCCGCTCCCTGGACGTGCACGTGGCGGGGATCCGCGCCAAGACGGGCCGGGCCGGGCTGGTGCGCACGGTACACGGGTTCGGCTACCAGCTCGGTCCTGCGGCCGGGTGCGCGGAGCGGGACGCCGGCACGTGAGGCGCAGGCTCCTCGCGGTGCTGATGGTGCTCATGGGGGCCGCCGCGCTGCTGCTGTGCGTCCCCCTGGCCGACGCGTACGCGCGGGGGCGGACCGAGCACCTGCTGCTCCAGCGGCGTTCGGAGGCGGTGCGCTTCGCCGACCTGGCCGACCGGCCGGGTACGGCCGCCGACCGGGCGGAGCTGGCGGCCGAGATCGGCCGGTACGCCGAGCTGTACGGGGCCGGGGTGGTCGTGGTCGACGCGGCGGGGGCGACGGTGGCGCGGGCCGGGTCGGGTCCGGCGCTGGAGGCCCTCACGGGCCCCGGGGCCTCCTCGGCGGCGGAGTCAGGGCAGCGTGCCCTGACCGGGCGTTCCACCGACCGGCTGCCGACGGTGCGGCCCTGGGGGCCGGCGCGGGTGGTGCTCGCGGAGCCGGTGGGGCGGGACGAGCGGGTAAGCGGCGCGGTCCTGCTGGCCGTGACCACCGACGCCGCCCGCCGGGACGTGGCGGTCCGCTGGTCGCTCATCGCCGCCGGGGCGGTCGCCGCCTTCGCCGCGGCGGCGCTGGTGGCGGCGGGGATCACGCGCTGGCTGATGCGTCCGCTGCTCGACCTGGACCGGGCGGTGGAGGGGCTGACCGCCGGGAGCCTCCAGACGCGGGCGGTCTCCGACACCGGGCCGCCGGAACTGCGGCGGCTGCGACGGCACTTCAACACGATGGCGCAGGCCCTGGCCGACTCCATCGGCCGCCAGCGCGACTTCGTCGCCGACGCCTCGCACCAGCTGCGCAATCCGCTGGCCACCCTGGTGCTCCAGCTGGAGAACGTGGAGCCGCACATCTCCCCCGGTCCGGGCCGGACCGAGCACGGCCTCGCCCTCGACGAGGCGGAGCGCCTGGAGGAACTCCTCGACGGACTGCTGGCGCTGGCGCGAGTGGAGTCGGGAGCGGCGGAACCACGGGAGCGGCAGGACGTGTCCCGGGCGGTACGGGAGCGGGTGCGTGCCTGGGCGCCCGTGTTCCGGGCCGCCGGGCTGGAGCTGACGGCCCCGGGGCTGCCCGGGGAGCTGTGGGCGCGCGCCCTGCCGGACGCCGCGGGGCGGGTCCTGGACGCGGCCCTGGACAACGCCGTGAAGTTCGTGCCGCGGGGCGGCCGCGTCGAGGTGTGCGCCCGGCGGGACGCGGACGGGGCGGCCGTCGTACGGGTCGCCGACGACGGGCCGGGCGTGCCGGAGGAGCAGCTGGAGCTGCTGCTGCGCCGCTTCGCCCGCGCGCCGGGGCACCAGAACGTGCCCGGCAGCGGTCTCGGGCTGGCCATCGCGGACGAGATCGCCCGGGTCAGCGGCGGCCGCCTGGGCGTCACCGGCGGCGTGCCGCAGGGCCTGACCGTGGAACTGCGGCTGCCGCCCCCGTGATCCGGGGCCGGCCGGTTCAGCCGTACACCGCGCGGTAGTGGGCGGCCGCGCCCGGGTGGAGGGGGACCGCGCCCGTCGAGATGGCGAAGCGGGGTTCCAGGCGGGCTCCCGCCGTCACGTCGCGCAGCAGGTCGCGCCACTGGTCGAACACCACCCGGAGCAGGTCGCCCACCGCGCCGTCGGCGACGCCCTCGCGGGCCAGGAGGTAGTTGCCGACGCCGAGGGTGCCGACCGGGCCCGGCAGTCCGTACGCCCCGGCGGGCAGGGTGACCGCCGTGTAGACGGGGCCGTGGCGTTCGCGCAGCGGGCCCACGTAGCCGTCCAGCGGGAGGAAGCGCAGCGGCATGCCGCGGGCCAGCTCGGACAGGGCCGGGGTGGGCACGCCGCCGGACCAGAACAGGGCGGCGACGGTGCCGGTGCGCAGGGCGGCCACCGACGCGGCGAGGCCCAGCTGCCGTTCGCGGGCGGGTGCGGGGTCCGCGCCGGTGCCGCTGAGTCCGGCGGCCCGCAGGATGCGCCCGGCCACCACCTGGACGCCGGATCCGGCGGCGCCCGCGGCGACCGTGCGGCCGGCGAGGTCGCGTACGGCGTGCACCGGGCCGTCCGCCGGGACGAGGAGGTGGGTGTAGTTGACGTAAACCCGGGCCAGCGCGGTCACCGCGGCCGGCCGGGAGAACGGCTCACGGCCGAGTGCCGCGTCCTCGGCGACGTCCGCCATGGCCAGGGCCAGGTCCACGGAGCCCTCGTCCAGCCTCCTGAGGTTGTCGACGCTCGCCGCGGTGTCGACGGGCACGATCTCCAGACGCCGCCCGCCGGCCGCGGCGGCCCTGGCCAGGGCCCGGCCGAAGGCGTTGTACGGGCCTCCCCGCGGCCCCGTCGCGAGCCGCAGCCTCCGCGCCGGTCCGGAGTCCGCCGTGCAGCCCGCGAGCGCGGCCGCGGCGGCGCCGAGCCCGGCCCGCAGCAGCCGCCGGCGTCCGGCCTCCGTCCCGCCGCCCGGCCCCGCAGCGGTCGTCCCCGTCCCCGTCACGGCGGCAGCGTAGCCGGTCGGCACGCGGTGGCGGGCCCGCCCGGGACGGGCCGGACGTCATGGTTGGGTGACAGGACTGCCACAACGGCGCAGCGCGGGAACTCCGGGGGCGGGCGGCGTCGTGTCCCTCCACGCGCGGGCCGGTGCGGGTCCGGCCGGGAGACACCGAGGAGCAACCCATGCAGTACGCAGCAGGCTTTCGCCGTCCGGCGGCGGCGCTCGTGGCGGCGGCCGCCGCCACCGCCTTGATGACGGGCTGCGGCCCGGCCGAGGACGGGGCGGCGGGGACGCCGTCGGCGCCTCCGGCGGCTTCGGTGCCGGCCGGCCCGACGCCCACGGCCGGCTCCTCGACCGGCGGCGGGGGCGGTGCCGCCACCGGCGGCGGGGGCGGCACCGTGCCCTCCCCTTCGGCGTCCGCGCCGGCCGGCGGCGGAGCGAAGCCCTGCACGGCCGCCGGGGTCAAGGTCTCCGAGGCCCAGCAGGCCGCGGTGCGGCCGCCGGGCACCGGAACGGGTGCCGCCATCGTCTCCGTCACCAACACCTCGAAGGACGCCTGCACGCTCAACGGTTTCCCGACGGTCGCCGGCGCGGGCCACGGCTCGCCGGACAAGAACAAGCCCCTGGCCGTGACCCAGAGCGGCAAGGCGTCCACGGTGTCGCTGGCACCGGGCGCCCGCGCCTGGACGAAGCTCACCTTCGTCAACGTCCAGGGAGAGGGGGACGGGTACTGCGTCTCGGGTGCCACGCCCTCCAGCTTCCCGACCCTCGTCATCGGTGTCCCCGGAGCGGGGGCGCACCAGATCGCCATGGACGACGGGGTGTTCGCCGAGTGCGACGACAAGGCGACCGTCACCGCCTTCTCCGCCGCCAAGCCGTCCTGACGCAAAACGCGGTGGTGCGCCCGCGGGCCCGCGCCGATACTTCACGGGCAGACCGGTCCGGCCGTGGAGGGGAAGCGATGAGGTTCACCAGGATGCTCCGCACCGCGTTGCGGGGGTCGCGCGGTGCCCTGGCGGCCGTGGCCGTAGTGGCCTCGGCCGCGGTGGTGCCCGCGGCGGGGCCCGCGTACGCCGCGCCCCGGTGCGGGGATCCGCAGGCGGCTGCGCCGGTGGAGGTGGCGCGGGTTCCGGACTGGGTGGAGTCGATCGCCGTCGACCGGCGGGGCCGGATGTTCGCCACCGCCTACTTCAGCGGCCGGGTCTACCGGATCGACGCGCCGGGCAGTACCCCGGTCGCGCTCACCGGGAACATCGGGGCCAATGGCGGGATCGTCGTGCGCGACGACGGGCAGCTCCTGGTCGGGACCGGCAACGACCTGGCGCACTCGCTGACCGGTGACCTCTTCCCCACCTCGGAGCTGCTGCGGGTGGACCCGGAGACCGGGGCGGTGAGTACGTACGCCTCCGGCCTCGGCGGGATCGACGGGGTCGCGCTCGCGCCCGACGGCACCGTGTACACGACGACCCTGGGCGGCCGGAGCATCGGCCGTGTCACTCCGGACGGGCGGGTCGACCCGGCCTGGGCGCGGGTGCCGCAGCCGAACGGGATCGCCGTCTCCCCCGACGGCGGCGAGGTGTACGTCATCCAGACCACCATCGCCCCGGGGCTCTACCGGATCCCGGCCGGCGACCCGGCGCACCCCCGGCGGTGGATCTCCGCCGACGCCTCCAACGCCCTGGCCCTGCCGGACGGGCTGACCCTGGACGGCCGGGGCCGCCCGCTGATCGCCACGCACGCGGCGGGGCAGATCTGGCGGGCGGAGGAGGGGCGGCTGTGCGCGGTGGAGTCGGGGCTGTACCTCTCCACGCAGATCACCTACGGGCGGGGCGGCGCGGGTTTCTCCGCCGGCCGGCTCTACCGGGCGGGTGTCGACGGGAAGGTCTACGAGGTGCCGGCCGGCGCGGAGTCCGGCCGCTGAACCCGGCGGGCCCGGGCGGAGCCGCCCGGCCCGCCGGCGGACCCCGCGCGTCCCCGTCAGGTCCAGGGGAGGGTGCGCCAGGGGCTGGCGGGGTCCGTGGTCAGGGCGCGGTGGGTGGCCAGGATGGTCTCGTACCACTCCCCGAACTCCTCCTCGTCGAAGTGGAGGCAGCGGCCGAGGACGTAGGCGGCCGAGAAGTCCTCCCACGAGCGGTAGTTGACCTGGACGAGGCGTCCGGCGCGGACCACGGCGGCCTCCGCCTCCCGGAGGGAGCACAGGCGGGCGGCGAGGCCCCAGCGGGCCATGCCGGACGCGCGGCCGTAGTCCCAGGCCTCGACGGAGCGGACGAAGCCGCCTTCGGGGAGCAGTCCGTCGGCGCGGAAGCGCGCCTCGTAGCGGGCGATGCGGCCGATCAGCCGCTGTACGCCGGTCACCTGGCCCTCCAGCTCGGCCGGGGTGACGGCGCGGCCCTGGCTGACGCCCTCGGCGGTCAGCCGGGGTTCGGCGGCCGCCTCGGCCCGTCGGCGCACCACGTTGCCGGCGGCCTGGCGCCAGTGCTCGACGTCGACGGGTCCGGCGAAGTCCAGCGCCATGGAGCGGCGCAGCTGGAGGACGAACTCCCACACGCCGCTGACCATGCCGGCGCGCAGCAGCTGCTCCACGGTCTGCTGCCAGTCCTCGCGGGTGGTGACGCCCCACCAGCGTTCCAGCGTGCGCTTCTCGTCGAGGTAGCCGCAGCCGTGGTAGGCCATGGAGTTCCAGTAGCGGCCGTTGCGTACGTTGATGTGCGCGCCGGCGCCGAGGCCGAAGGCGACGGGTCCGCTGCGGGGGCCGCCCACCTCCAGGGTGTGGATGACGTCCTGGGCGAGTCCGGGCCGTTCCACCTGGGCCGCGTGGCGCTGCCACAGGGCACGGCCCTCCGGCCCGGCCGGCAGGACGCCCTCGCAGGGGCTGCCGGGGTTGACGACCAGGTAGGGCGGGTCGTTCGGGTTCCAGACCTTGGCGAACCAGCCCAGGTCGTAGCAGTTGTAGACCGGGTCGGGAGCGGGCGGGGGCAGCATGCCGCCCGTGTAGACGGCCAGGCACATGGTCTGGGTCTGCGGGTTCCAGTAGGGGTGGAAGCGGGTGTTGCCCGGGTTCGCGTCGACGTCCGCCCTCGACTCCATCATGAACAGGTCCGCCCGGGCGACGAGGTCGTAGTACGCGGGCCAGTCGCCGCGCGCCTTCGCCTCGTACAGCCCCCGCTCCACCGCGCTCGGCGCCTGCCAGCCCCGCGCCGGCGTCATCGGACCGGGCAGGACTCCTCCCTCGTGACCTGCTGTCAAACCCATGGGCAAAGCCTAAGGGGTGCGCCGGGGCGGGCGGCTCGCCGGTCCGCGCGGGGTCAGCGCGCCGGGCGGGGGTCGAGCGGGGTGAGGACGCCGAGCCGGTCCTCGACCGCCTGGGCGGCGTCCAGGCACAGGTCCTCCCGGAAGGCGCGTCCGACGATCTGCACGCCTCCGGGGAGGCCGTCGTACAGGCCGGTCGGCACGGCCACGGCGGGCACGCCCACGAAGCTGGTCGCGGTGCACAGCCGCATGGCCGAGGCGACGCGGTCGCGGCCCGCCCGGTCGCGGGACTCCAGCCCCGGCTCGACGGGCGGTTCGGTGAAGGAGGGACCGAGCAACAGCGGGTACTCGTCGAGGAATCCGGCCCACGAGCGGCGGATGTTCAGCCAGGTGCCCATCAGTTCGACGAGCTCGGCGGAGGTGGCGGGCGCGGTCCTGTCCATCGCCAGCTGGATGTAGCGGTCCCCTCCTTCGCCGAGCAGTCCGCGCACCACCGGCCAGTTCGGGGCGAATTCGGTCAGCGTGATCCGGTCGTAGGCATCGAGGGCCTCGTCCAGGCGGGGTACGTCCGCCACCTCGCGCACGTCGTGGCCCGCGTCGCGGAGGGCGTCGGCCGCGTCGGCGACGGCCGCGCGGACGGCCGGGTGGACTCCGCGGCCGCCGGGGTCCGTCACCACCGCGACCTTCGCCGGTCCGGGGGGCGGGGGCCCGTAGGCCGGTACCGGGACGGCCCGCGGGTCGCGGGGGTCGGTGCCGGCCAGCGCCTCGTACGCCAGCCGCAGGTCGGCCACCCGGCGGGCCAGGGGGCCGTCCGTGACCAGCGCCTGGGAGGCCGGGCCGGGGTCGGCGGGGCCGAGGACGCGGTGGTCGGCGGGGAAGCGCCCGGGGGTGGGCTTGAGCCCGGCCACTCCGCAGAACTGGGCGGGGACGCGGACGGAGCCGCCGGAGTCGTTGCCGAGGCCGAGGGCCGCCATGCCGGTGGCGACGGCGACCGCGTCGCCCCCGCTGCTGCCGCCCGGCGTCAGGGCGGGGTCCCAGGGGTTGACGGTGTCCCCGAAGAGCTCGCTGCGCGTGTGCATCCCGGCCAGGATCAGGGTGGGTACGTTGGCGTGCCCGACCGGGATGGCCCCGGCGGCGCGCAGCCGGGCCACCGGGGGCGCGTCGGCCGGGGCCACGAGGTGGCGGAAGCGCTCGACGCCGAAGGTGGTGGGCATCCCCTCGACGGGGGTCGTCTCCTTCACGGTGAACGGCACGCCCGCGAGCGGGCCGAGGGTCGCTCCGGCGGCGCGCCGGCGGTCGGTGGCGGCGGCCGCTTCGAGCGCCCGGTCGGCCATCAGCTGCGTGACCGCGTTCACCTCCGGGTTGACCCTGGCGATCCGTTCCAGGTGGCTCTCGACGAGTTCCACGGCCGACACCTCCCCGTCGCGGACGGCGCGCGCCTGCGCTGTGGCCGGCTGCCGCCAGATGGGTTCGCTCATGGTCCGGGTCCTCCCCCTGCTCGTTGTGATGCACTTGCATCGGAACCATAGCCCAGGAAACGATGCACCCGCATCGAATAAGCTGGGGCCGCGGACGGACCGCACACCCGAGGACAGGGGGCGGGGCGCATGCCCAGGCAGGTGGACCACGAGGAGCGGCGGCGTCTGATCGCCGGGGCCGTCTGCCGGCTCGCCGACGAACACGGGCTGGAGGGCGTCACCTTGCGCGATGTCGCCGCCCGCGCGCAGGTGTCGATGGGCGCCGTCCAGCGGTGCTTCCGCACCAAGGATGAGATGCTGCTCTTCGCCCTCGGGTACGTCGGCGAGCGGATCGGCGAACGCGTCCGGGCCCGGCTGGTGCGCAGCCCCGCCCAGTCGGCGGCTTCCGCCCTGGGTCACGCCGCCACCGAGGTCGCGCTGCTGCGCGAGGAGCACCGGGCCGAGGCCCGGGTCTGGCTCGCCTTCGTCGCGCAGGCCGCCGTCAGCGCGCCGCTGGCCGAGACCCTGCGGGCGAACTACGCGGCCCTACAGGAGGCGTTCACCCAGCTCGTCGCGGAGGCCGCGGCGGGAACCGGTGCCGGGCCGGCCCTGGACGCGCGGCGCGAGGCCCGCGCCGTCCTGGCCCTGGCGGACGGCCTCACCACGCACGTCCTGATCGGCCACCTCGACCCCCGGGAGGCCGAGGAGGTGCTCCACTCCCACCTGCGCCGCCTGTGGGAGGGCCCGGCCGGCGCCGGCCGGTGACGCCGGACGGCGGAAGCGCCGGCCGGTGACGGCGGAAGCGGCGGTCCCCGCCGGGCCGCGGCCGGGCGCGCGTGCGGAACGTCACCGGCTGTGTCAGCGTGAGAGGGCACACGCCCCGCTGAAGGGATCCTTACGTGGCGTCTCCTGGTGATCCGCCGTCCGCCGCAGCCCTCGCGGCCGAGGCCCCGCTCCTTGCGGGGCGGTCCTGCGGGGAGGGGCCGACCGACCTGTGGGCGCTGGGCCTGGTGATGGCGGCGGCCCCCTGCGCGGCCCGCGAGGCGAAGCAGATCCTGCTGGCCGCTGCCGACCGGGCCCGGATCACCGCGACGGAGGCGGCGGCCGCGATGGTCGCCGTTTCGCTGGGCATGCCCGTCCCGGCGCGGGTGGAGCGGGCCCTGCGCAAGGCGGTGCAGGCGGCCCGGACCCCCCTGCCGCCGGGGGCCTTCCCGGCGATCGGGATCCTGCCGAGCCGGCCGCGGACCGAGGAGGTCCTGTCACGCCTTCGCGGCTGCCAGGCCCGCCTCGCGGCCGACCCCACGGACCCCGGCACGCTCCGGGCCATGGACGACGTCGCCTACACCCTGTGCGTCCTGATGGGCCGCCCCTCCACCCCCGAGGCGGTCCTGGCGGCGGAACGGCACCTGGCCGCGCCGGAGTAGGGCCGGCGGGTCCGGCACCGCCCCCCGGCTCCGGGCCGCCGGGTCGCCCGGTCCGCACGGCACGCGGCACGGACCGGGGGCGGCGGGTCACCAGCGGACGGGGAGCTGCCGTACGCCGCGGATCAGCATGCCGGGCACCCAGGAGAGCTTGGCCTCGTCGGCGTCGCTCGCGAGCCCGGGGAAACGCTCCAGCAGCGAGCGGAGGGCGATGCGGCCCTCCATCCGGGCCAGGGGCGCGCCGAGGCAGTAGTGGAGCCCGTGCCCGAAGGCGATGTGGCCGCGCGCGTCACGGCGGATGTCGAAGCGGTCGGGGTCCTCGAAGCGGGCCGGGTCGCGGTCCGCGTCGGCCATGGTGATCAGGACGGCGGAGTTCTTCGGGATCACCACCCCGCCCATCTCGACGTCCTCCAGGGCGAGTCGCTCGGTGCAGGTCTCGACCGGCCCGTCGTAGCGGAGCATCTCCTCGATCGCGCCGTCCAGCAGGCCGAGGTCCGCGCGCAGGTCGGCGAGCTGCTCGGGGTGGGCGAACAGGGCGCGCATCCCGTTGCCGATCATGTTGACGGTGGTCTCGTGCCCGGCGATGAGCAGCAGGACGCACATGCCGATCAGCTCGGACGGCGAGAGCCGGTCGCCGCCCTCGTCGACGGCGTGGATCATCGCGCTGAGGAGGTCGTCCCCCGGTTCGGCGCGCTTGGCGTCGATGAGCGTGGTCAGGTACCGGGGCATCTCCTCGTAGGCGCGCGCCTCGGCCTCCGGGCTGGTGCGGGCGACCATCTCGTTGGACCAGTCGCGGAACGCCTCGCGGTCGAGGGCCGGGACGCCCAGCAGCTCGCAGATGACGGTCATGGGCAGGGGGAAGGCGAAGGCCTCCACCAGGTCGCCGCTGCGGCCCTCGTTCGCCTCCATGGCGTCGAGCAGCTCGTCGGTGATCTGCTGGATGCGCGGTGCCAGCGCCTCGATGCGGCGGGGGGTGAACTCCCGGGCCACCAGGCGGCGCAGGCGGGTGTGGTCCGGCGGGTCGGACATCAGCATGTGCGCCAGTGCCGGGTGGTCCTGTTCGGTGTTGATGATCTGCCCGATGTCCCCGGACCGGCGCCAGTCGCGGCTCAGCCGCGGGTCGGTGAAGGCCGTGCGACAGGCCTCGTGGCCGACGATCAGCCACATCTCCTCGCCGTCCGGCGTGCGGACGTGGTGGACGGGCCCCCGTTCGCGGAGCGTGGCGTAGACCGGGTACGGGTCTCGGACGAAGTCCGGGCTGAGCTCCAGCAGATCGACAATGGCAGGCTGAAGTGCCATTCCATTCCCCCTGAATCGAATGTCCCGCGGCGTCATACCCGCCGCGCGTTCACCCCACAGTAGTCGGACTGTCACCCCGGGCGGCGGGCACCTCCCCTGTTGCGCTTCGACGCCCGGCCGACGCATTCCGGCGCCGGAAGTGGGCAGACGCCCACCGGAGATGGGAGAACACCATGATCATTCTGGGTATCATCCTGCTGATCGTCGGCTACGTCGCCGGTATATCCATCCTGTGGACCATCGGCATCATCCTGGTCCTGATCGGCGCCATCCTCTGGATCCTCGGGTCCGTCGGACACGCCATCGGAGGACGACGGCACTACTGGTAGCCCGGCAGACGCCGGGTACGGCGCCGCCCGGCGCCCGAACGGCCGTGCGGGCCGAAGGGGTCACCCCTCCGGCCCGCTCACCGCGCCCGCAGGGGGGTCGCGCCCGTGTCACGCCCCCGGGGGCGTGGTCCTCGGGCGGTCCGGTGCCGCCCAGCCGCGTGAGCAGGGCGCCCAGGTCGCCGATCCCGCCCGGGGCCCATCCGGCGCCCCGAACACCTCGGCGGCGACCCGTTCGGCGGCCCTGAGGCACTCGCACAGCCCGTGTCCGTAGGCTGACCCCCGTGACGGTGAACGCTGATGTGGTGACGGACGGCCCCCGGGTGCTCTACGGGTGCATGGGCCTGGGCGGCGGCTGGGATCCCGGCCCCTACGGGCCCCGGGACGTCGACACGGCCGAGGAGGCGGTCCGGGCCGCCCTCGACAGCGGGATCACCGTCTTCGACCACGCCGACATCTACCGCCACGGCAAGGCCGAGGCCGTCTTCGGCGAGGTCCTCGCCCGGACGCCCGGACTGCGCGGGCGGATCACCCTCCAGACCAAGTGCGGCATCCGCCTGCCCGGCCGGGACGGCGGCCCGGCCCTGTACGACCTACGCGGCCCGAGCATCGTCCGGCGGGTGGAGGAGAGCCTCGAACGGCTGCGGACCGACGTCATCGACGTGCTCCTCCTGCACCGCCCCGACCCGCTCACGGACCCCGACGAGATCGCGTCCGCCCTGATGTCCCTGCACGGCCAGGGCCTGGTGCGCTCCTTCGGGGTCTCGAACACCGGTGCCGCCCAGATCGCCCGCCTCCAGGCGCGGCTGGACGTACCGCTGGTGGCGAACCAGCTGGAGATGAGCCTGCGCAGCCGCGCCTGGGTGGAGGCCGGGGTCCTGGTCAACACCCCCGAGGGCGCCGGCCACGGCTTCCCCGCCGGGACCCTGGAGCACTGCCTCGACCACGGCATCCGGCTCCAGGCCTGGGGCGCGCTGGCGCAGGGCCGGTTCACCGGCGGGCAGCGGACCCCCGCCGAGCGGGCCACCGCCGCCCTGCTGGAGGAGCTGGCACGGAAGAAGGACACCACCCCGGAGTCGGTGCTGCTGTGGTGGCTTACGCGGCACCCCGCGCGCATCGCCCCGGTCATCGGCACCGCGCGGCCCGACCGGATCCGCGCCTGCCGCGACGCGGCCGTGCGCCCGCCCGACCTCACCCACGAGGAGTGGTACGAGCTGTGGACCACCGCCCGGGGCGTCCCGCTGCCCTGATCGCCGCTCCCCGGTCACTCGTCCCGCCGGCCCGGGGCCAGGTGGGCCACCACCTCGGCGAGGTCCTCGCACACCTCCTCGATCTTCAGCCGGATGTTGTTCTGCTCGGTGACCATGGCCGACAGCAGCAGTCCCGTCAGGGCCGCCGCCCCGTTGAGGGCCTGGAGGTTGACCATGATCTCCAGCAGGCCGTGGTGGGCGAACGGCCCCGCCCGGTCGATCGCCGCCCCGACCGCGACGACCGACACCAGGAGGGCGCAGGGCGCGCTCCCGGCCAGCTGGAAGCGCACCGCGGCCCAGATGAGCAGCGGGAAGACCAGGAAGAGCAGCGACAGGCCGCTGTGGGTGGCCACCGCGGTCACCGCCACCGCGGCGGCCATCAGGGCGACGGCCTCGGCCACCCGGTAGGGGTCCCGGGGCATCCTGGCCCCGCGCAGGACCAGCAGCAGCGGGGTGACCAGCAGCACCCCCATCGTGTCCCCGGCCCACCAGGCCGACCACACCCCCCAGAACTTCGGCGGCGGCAGATCGCCCGTGAGCAGCAGCGTCCCGGCTCCGGCGGTGGCGCTGACCAGCATCGGCAGCAGCCCGCCCAGGAACACCAGCGCCAGCCCGTCCCGCAGCCGGTCGAGCTCGGGCCGGAACCCGACGGCGCGCAGCAGCGCGTAGGCGCACAGCGGGGCCAGGGTGTTTCCGGCGACGATGAGCAGGTCGACGGCGCGGAAGGTGCTGATCCCCTCGATGGCGAGGTAGGTGCCGAGGGCGATTCCCGGCCAGATCCGCAGGCCGAACCAGAGCAGCGCCGCGAGGGCGATCCCGGTGGGCGGCCACAGGGGCGTGACGACCGAACCCTCGACGACCACCTGCCGCAGCAGGCCGAGCCTGCCGCTGAGGTGGTAGGCGGCGGCGACGCCGAGGATCCGCAGGAGCGCTACGGACGGACCTCGCCATTCCACGGTGCGCACCACAGCATCAGACAACAGCCCGGCCGCCGGGGCGGGGCGTGACACGCCTGGGCCCCGTCGTCAAAGTCGCGCCGGGCCGGCCGAAACCCTGACGACAGCCCCCGGGTCCGGGATCAGGGGGCCGCCGGATCGTGGCTGAGGACGAGCACCGCGGCGTCGTCGGCGTGGCCGGTGGAGTCGGCCACCTGCATCACCGCGGCGGCCAGCTCGTCCGGGTCGCCGCCCGCCGCCTCCCGCACGATCCGCACCACCCGTTCCAGGCCCACCTCGATCGGGAAGGCCGGCCCTTCGACGACCCCGTCGGTCAGCAGGACGATGGAGCCGGCCTCCGTCAGCCTGCGGCGGGTCACCGCGTACCGCGCCCCGGGGACGGTTCCCAGGGGCGGGCCGCCCGCGTCCTCGGCGATGCCGTACCGGCCGCCGGCGGTGGCCCAGACGGTGGGCACGTGGCCGGCCCGGGCGCTGGCGAGGTCGCCGGTGCGCGGGTCGTAGCGGAGCAGGGTGCACGTGGCGAACAGCTCGCTGTCCAGGGAGAGCAGCACGTCGTTGGCCCGGCCGAGTACCTCGCCGGGGTCGGTGACGACGGCCGAGACGGCGCGCAGGCAGACCCGGACCTGCCCCATGAACGCGGCCGCGGCGACGTCGTGCCCCTGGACGTCGCCGACGGAGAAGGCGAGTGCCTCCTCGGGCACCCGGAACCCGTCGTACCAGTCGCCGCCGATCTCCAGCCCGTGCTGGGCCGGCGCGTAGCGGGCGGCGGTGCGCAGGCCCGGCAGGACGGGCAGGGAGGACGGCAGCATCTCGCGCTGGAGGGCCTCGGCCAGCTCCACCCGGGCGTGCTGGAACCGCGCCCCTTCCCGCGCCTGGGCACTGAGCCGACCCAGCATGCTCAGCAGGTCGGCGCTGTCCGGCCGGTGCGGTTGGCGCCGAGGGGTCACGGACCCCTCCGGGGTATGTGCATGCTCTCCCTGTCTCCCGCCGGGCGAAGGACCAGGGCCATCTTATTTCGGCCACGCGGATTCCGCCGGGCGGGCGCCGTCGGGCCGCGACCGCCGCCGCCCGCCCCTCACCGCCGGACGCCGTCGAGCGGGGTACGGGGGGTCGGTGCGCATGCCGGGGGCCCGCGGGCCGTCGTCACCCGACGATCGGACGGAGCGCCAACGTGCGCTGTTTTCGGCCACGGTGACGGTGCCTCGGGCCCTGCCGCCATGACCTGCTTTGCGTGATCTTGCGTAAGCTCTTGATCGACTCGGCCGCCGGCTGCCCCTCGTTCCGCCCGGCAGCCCCTCTCCGGGTCACGGGAACCGCACCGACCGAGTAAGAGGAACAACGTGCTCCTGCCCTTGAACCGCCGTCTGGCCGTCAGCGCCGCCCTGCTGGCCACGGTGGCCGCCGTGGCGCCCGCCACCGCCGCCCAGGCCGCGCCCGCCGCCTTCACCGGGGCCTCCCGGACGGCCGCCGCTCCCGCGCTGCCCGAGCCCGATCTCGAAGCCGTGGCCCAGGCGTTGCGGAACACGACCGCGGCCGGCGCCCCCGGCGCGCTGGCCCGCATCGGCGACGGGAAGGGCGTCCGCGTCGAGAAGACGGGCGTCCGCCACACCGGCACCGGCCAGGGCATGGACCCCCAGGCCCGCTTCCGGGTCGGCAGCGTCACCAAGACGTTCTCGACCGTCGTGCTGCTCCAGCTGGTGGACGAGAAGAAGATCGAGCTGGACCAGCCGGTCAACCGCTACCTGCCCGGCCTGCTGCCCGACGACCGGATCACCGTGCGGCACCTGCTGAGCCACCGCAGCGGTCTGGCGGACTACACGAACGCGATGTTCGACAAGACCGTGCCCGGCTTCGAGGCCGTACGGAACAAGGTGTTCGGCTACGACGAGCTGGTGAAGCTCTCCCTGGCCGAGCCGCGCACGACGGAGCCGGGCGTCGCGTACAAGTACTCGAACACCAACTTCGTGGTCGTCGGCATGCTCATCGAGAAGGCCACGGGCCGGCCGGTGGCCAAGGAGTACGAGCGCCGCATCATCAAGCCGCTGAAGCTGCGCAACACCTCGTACGTGCACCCCGAAACCAGGATCAAGGGGCTGCACACGCACGGCTACCTCACCCCGGACGAGGCCGGCGCCCCGCTGGTCGACTCGACCGAGCAGACGGTGTCGTGGGCTCAGTCGGCCGGTGCGATGATCTCCAACCCGGCGGACCTGGGCACCTTCATGTCCGCGCTGGTGAGCGGGAAGCTGGTGGCGCCCGCGCTGCTCGACCAGATGCTGACCATGACCCCGACCGACGCGACCAACACCCGTTTCTACGGGCTGGGCCTGCGCCGCTACGACCTGTCGTGCGGCACGTCCGTCTACGGGCACACCGGCACCGTGCAGGGCTTCTACACGTACGCCTTCGCCACCCGTGACGGGTCGCGCACCCTCACCGCCATGGCGAACACCTCGAACCGGGGCGAGGCGAACACCGCGCTCGGCGGAACCCTCGAAGGGGCCTTCTGCGGCAAGAAGCCGGTGAAGGCGACCGCCCGCGGCTTCGCGGCGGCACCGGCCGACGTCGACCTGCCCGAGCGCAACGCCCGGTGACCTCGGGCCGCCGCGGGCCCCCGGGCCCGCGGCGGCTCCGGCCGTGCGTCGCGGCACCGGCCGTGCGTCGCGGCATTGGCCGTGCGTCGCGGCACCGGCCGTGCGTCGCGGCACCGGCCGTGCGGCTAGGCTCGGGCGGTGAACGGCCGTCACGTCCAGGGGGACCACACCGACATGACCATCCACCGTCCCGGCCTGCCCGGGGACCTGCCGCCCGCCGACGTGCTGTGGACGCACTGGGCGCTGGTCGCCGTACTGGAGGCCACCACCGAGGCGGAGGGCCACGGTGTGCACCGCACCGGCCACTGGATCGACGAGGAGGGGCTCCACCTCGACGACTGCGGCTGCACCTGGTGGACCTTCGCGCGGACCGGCGGGGGCCGGTACGTGCTCTACGGCGAGGACGAGTCGAGCGGTGTCAAGTGGCACGAACCGGCCGTGGACATGCTGGCGGGCGGCCCCGACTGGCTGCCCCGCGAGACGCTCGGCGAGCTGCGCGGCAGCTGGGAGCTCGGCTGCGTCTACTGGTACGAGGACGGCGCCTGGGCCCGGGCGCCGTATCCCGAGGACCTGGACGACGACGGCCTGGACTGCGGGATGAGCCGCTTCACGGAGCGCCGGAAGCTGCTGGCCCTGCTCGACGGCGCCTGGGACGACTGCCGCTGCGGGCGGGATCCCGGCCGCCGGGAGACCGCGGCGCGGCTGCTCGACGCCGCCGTGCTCCGCGAGCTCACGCCCGGGATGCTGGAGGAGGTGGCCGCCGGCTGTACGTGCGGGCACTGGGACGTGCTGGCCATGCTGCGCGCGCTCACCCGCTCCGGGCTGGCGGACGGTTCGCCGGCGGCCGCCGTCAGAGGGTGACCCAGTAGCGGCGCTTGGGGCCGACCAGGGTCTCGCGTACGTCCTCCAGCACGCCGCCGCCGCGTTCGATGGTGCGGGCCGAGGCCGCGTTGCCGGGGTCGCAGGTGAGCAGGACCCGGTCCATGCCGAGCAGCCGCGCCTCGTGCAGGACCTCGCCCAGCGCCCAGGAGGCCAGACCGCGGCCGCGCGCCGAGGGGCGGACGCCGTAGCCGATGTGGCCGCCGGCGTCCAGGAGGAAGGCGTTGAGGTAGTGCCGCAGGTCGATGGCGCCGAGGTAGGTGTCGCCCTCGGTGATCCACCAGTGGGTGGCGTGGACCCGTCCCTGTTCCAGGGGCGCCGTGCGGTCGGACCGGCCGCGCAGGCGCCCGGTCCAGGCGGCGAAGCCCTCGGGGGTCGCGACGTCGTCGTCGGCGCCGAGCCCGGCGCCGTCCATGTGGGCGTCGGGGCCCCACTCCTCCTGGGCGGAGAGCCAGGAGGAGTGCAGGCGGGGGGTGGGGGCGATCAGCTCGGGCATGTTCCGGACGGTAACAGTCCGATGATCCGACTCCGCAATCCGGCCGCACCCGCCGGCACCCCGGGCCCGGCCCCCGGCCCGCCCCGGCCCCCGGCCCGGCGGCGGTCACCGGCGGGGGCGGTCACCGGCCCGTTCCGTACGCCGCCCACCGGCTGATGCCGAACCCCTCCCCCTCCCGGCGGACCTCCACGGCTCCCGCCCCGCCGAAGTGCGCGGGCACCACCAGCTCCCGCCGGTCGGCGGCCCGCCCGAGGATCCGGCGGCGCGTGTCCGCCGCCCGGCCCGGGTCCACGCAGAAGCAGCTGTTGCAGGAGGGGTCGAGGATCTGGACCGGGCTGTGCAGGAGGTCTCCGACGAAGACGGCCCGGTCGGTCCCGGAGTCGAGGCGCAGGACCGACGATCCGGGGGTGTGGCCGGGGGCCGCCTCCAGCGTGAGGTGCTCGTCGATGCGGTGGGAGCCTTCCCAGAGCACGGCCTGCCCGGCGCGGTGGACGGGTGCGACGCTGTCCTCGTAGACCAGCCGGTCGTCCTCCCGCACACCGCCGGCGTACCCGCCGGCCGGGCCGAAGTGGTGGTCGTCGGCGGCCGGCACCAGGTAGCGGGCGTTCGGGAAGGCGGGGGTCCACTCCCCCGGGGTGTCCCCGGCGGCCCTGGTGTTCCAGCCGACGTGGTCGGCGTGCAGATGGGTGTTGACGACGTAGTCCACGTCCTCGGGGAGCACGCCCGCCCGGGCCATGGCGCCGAGGAAGTCTCCCTGCCGCCGGTGGAAGAGCGGGACCCCGGGGCGCTCGCGGCCGTTGCCCACGCCGGTGTCGACCAGGACGGTGGTGCCGCCGCTGCGCAGCACCCAGGTCTGGAGGGCCATCATCGCCGTGCCGTCCTCGGGGCGCAGGTGGTCGGGGGCCAGCCAGTCCTCGTTGTCCTTCCACATCCGCTCTCCCGCCTGCGGTACGAGGCCGCTCGCGGGTCCGAAGGGTCCCCGGTACTCGACGACCCGGATGACCTCGACGTCGCCGAGCAGCATGGTGTTTCCGTTCGCGTTGTCCATGATCGTCACTGTAGGAAGACGGTGATGAGCGGCTCAATGCCCCATCCGCTCTCCGCGATACGTGATCGTCTCACCCGGAAGCCTCCGGCTAGGCTGGCGCGATGGATGTGGTGAGCGACGCGATCTCGGCCGTACGGGTCGGCCGGCCGTCGTCGGACCGGATGCGGCTGGAGGGCGGCTGGTGCGCCCGGTTCGCCCCGTACGACGGCGCCGGCTTCCACGTCGTGCTGGAGGGCGGCTGCTGGCTGCTCCCCGACGGGGGGCCGCCGGTGTCGCTGGGCGCGGGTGACGCGGTGCTGCTGCCGCACGGCACGGGGCACGTGATCGCCGATTCCCCCGCGGACGCGGCGACCGTCGCGCGGGCGGTGCCGTTCGAGTCGGTCCGGCCGGCGGTGCGGGAGCCGGGGGCGCCCGGCGGCGGGCCCGGGGCGGTGGAGATGCTGTGCGGCAAGTACCGGCTCGACCGCAGCCGGGCGCATCCGCTGATGGCGGAGCTGCCGCCGGTGGTCCACCTGCCGAACCGGGTGGGCGCCCGGCCCGAGCTGCGCTCGGCCATCGATCTGCTGGGCCGGGAGCTGGGCGGGCAGCGGCCGGGGGCCGGGGTCGCGGTGCCCAGCCTGCTCGACCTGCTCCTCGTCTACATGATCCGGTCCTGGCTGACGGCGGAGGGCGCGGCGGGTACCTGGCCGGCCGTACTGGGGGATCCGGTGGCGGCCGCCGCGCTGCGGGCGCTGCACGCCGACCCGGCCGCGCCCTGGACCAACGACCGGCTGGCCGCCGAGGCGGGCGTGTCCCGTCCCACGCTGGCGCGGCGCTTCACGGCCCTGGTGGGGCGGCCCCCCATGGCGTACCTGACCTGGTGGCGGCTGAATCTCGCCGCCGCCCGGCTGCGCGACACCGAGGATCCGCTGGCCGCCGTGGCGCGCCGCGTGGGGTACGGGACGCCGTACGCCCTGTCGCACGCCTTCAGCCGGGAGTTCGGTACCACTCCGGGCCGCTACCGGGCCCGGTGGACGGCGGGCGCGGAACCTGCCGGGTGAGACCGGACCCGGGGCGGAGACCCCGGGGAACCCTGTCCGGAACCCGCCCCTACACTTTGTCCTTCGTTTACCCATGCCCTCCGAACCGCGCAGGAGTCCCCGCATGCCCCACCTCATACGCCGTCCCGCCCGGGCGGCGGCCCTGGCCGCCGCCTCTCTGCTGGCGGTCCCCGCCCTGGCGGCCTGCGGAAGCGATGCGAAGGCTCCGGCGGGTGCGAAGCCCTCCGGGTCGGCCAGTGCCTCGGCCGTCGCGCTGCCCGCGCTGCCCGCCTCCCTGACCGGGCAGAAGCCCGACTGGCGGACCTGCCCGGCGCCGTCGGCGGCCCAGGGCGAGGGGAAGGCCCCGGGGGCGGCCTGGGAGTGCGCGAGCATGAAGGCGCCGCTCGACTACGCCAAGCCGGACGGCGAGACCATCGACGTGGCCCTGATCCGGAAGAAGGCCACCGATCCCGGCAAGCGGATCGGCTCGCTGGTCTACAACTTCGGCGGTCCCGGCGCCTCCGGTGTCGTGACCCTCCCGCAGGCGGCGGACGAGTACAAGAAGCTGGGCGCGGTCTACGACCTGGTCAGCTTCGACCCGCGCGGCGTGGGCAACAGCGCCCCGGTCGTCTGCCTGGACGACAAGACGCTGGACGAGGGCGGCGGCTCCGGCAGCACGCTCGACGAGGTCAAGAAGTTCACGGACGCCTGCAAGCAGAAGTCCGCCAAGCTGCTCCCCCACGTCGGCACGGCCAGCACGGCCCGCGACATGGACCTGATGCGCCAGGTCCTCGGCGACCAGAAGCTGAACTACTTCGGCATCTCCTACGGCACCCAGCTGGGCGGCGTCTACGCCCACCTGTTCCCGAAGAACGTCGGCCGCACCGTCTTCGACGCCGTCGTCGACCCCACCGCCGACGACGCCCAGGCCGGGCTCGGCCAGGCCAAGGGCTTCCAGCTGGCGCTGGAGCACGCCATGAAGTACTGCCGCGACAAGTACACCGCCAACTGCCCGACCGGCTCCAGCGACGCCGAGGGCAACAAGCGGATCAACGAGCTGATGGAGAAGCTCAAGACGAAGCCCGCCGCCACGGAGAAGGGCCGCAAGCTCACCTCCGACCTCGCGCTCACCGGCATCGCCGCCAGCCTGTACGACAAGGAGACCTGGGAATACCTCGTCCAGGGCCTCGGCGAGCTGCGGCAGCTGGGCACCGGCAACATCCTGCTGGCGCTCGCGGACGCCTACACCGGACGCGGCGACGACGGCCGCTACAACAACTCCAACGCCGCGCAGGCGGCGATCAACTGCGCCGACACCAGCCGCCGTTACACCGTCGAGGAGAAGACGGCGCAGGAGCCCGCCTTCCGCGCGGCCTCCCCGGTCTTCGGCCCGGAGATGGTGGAGGGCCTGCTGGGCTGCTCGCAGTGGCCCGTCCGCGGTACGAGTGACAAGCCCGAGGTCTCCGCCGCGGGCGCGGCCCCCATCGTGGTGATCGGCAACACGGGTGACCCGGCCACCCCCGTCGAGGGCGCCAAGCGCATGGCGGACGCGCTCGGCCGGGGCGTCGGCGTCAACCTCACCGTCAAGGGCGAGGGGCACGGTTCCTACGGGAACAACGCCTGCGCCACCAAGGCGGTCGACGCGTTCCTCGTCGACGGCACCGCTCCGGCCGACGGGACCGAATGCTCGTGAGCGTCCATCTCCGCCCGTACCGACCTCTGTTCGGCTGCCGCCAGGCCGCCGCCTACACTTGTGCCGCCCGGCCCGCGGTGCCGGCTTCAGGGGAGTGAAGTCCTAAGTGAGCAGCACCAGCAGTGATGCGCCGATCTACGCCCAGCTCGTACGCGAGCGCGGTGATGTCCCCGGTCAGGTCCGCCGGGAGGCGGAGGAGATCCTCCGCCACCTCGCGCAGGTGATGGCCTGGCGTCCTTCGTCGGCCGGCCTGCCGAACTGGCGGCCCCAGTAGGCCCATCGGGGCGGGGGGGGAGGGGGGGGGGGGGGGGGGGGGGGAGGGGGGGGGGGGGGGGGGGTGGGGGGGGGGGGGGGGGTGGGGACTGGGGGGGGGAGTGTAGGGGGGGGGGGTTGAGGGACGCGGGG